>DATABW010000056.1:0-15799 GCA_036259375.1 Woeseiaceae bacterium | reverse complement strand
TCGATGATCTCGCCAGAATGGGCGGCGCGGGGGATTTCGCGCAGGCGTACGTGATCGGTCACGAGATCGGTCACCACATCCAGAACCTGACCGGCACGGCCGCGCGTGTGCGTGATGCGCAGGGGCGCGCGGGCGGCGGGACGGCGGCCAATCCGCTTCAAGTCGCGATGGAGCTTCAGGCAGATTGCTACGCGGGTGTCTGGGCCCATCACGCGAATCGGCGGGATGCCGTGCTCGAGCCCGGCGACGTCGAGGAGGGCCTTTCCGCGGCCGCGGCGATCGGCGACGATCGTCTGCAGCGCAATGCCGGTCGGCGCGTCACGCCCGATTCGTTCACGCACGGCTCCTCGGCGCAGAGGCAGGAGTGGCTGCAGCGCGGACTCGAGAGCGGCGATCCGGCGGCGTGCGACACGTTCGGTGCGTAGAGAAATCCGGCGCCAGCATTTGCCACACAAGGACCGACCCATGCGACAAACTGATCTTGTTCGAACACTTGGCAGCCTCGTCGGGCTCCTCGTGCTCGCTTCCTGCACGAGCACCTATTACCGCGCGATGGAATCGATCGGAATCGAGAAGCGCGACATCCTGGCCGACCGGCTCGAGGAAACGCGCGATGCCCAATCCGACGCCAAGGAACAGTTCAGCTCGGCGCTGGAGCAATACCGCAGCGTCATCGAATTCGACGGTGGCGACCTCGAGGAGGTCTACGACCGGCTGAATGGCGAGTACGAGCAGAGCGCAAGCCGCGCGGAAGAGGTTCGGGAGCGGATCGACAGCGTCGAAAAGGTGGCCGAGGACCTGTTCGAGGAATGGGAGGACGAGATCGACGCCTACTCGAATCCCGACCTTGCCAGCCAGAGCCGAAGCCTGCTCGCGGACACGCGCAGCGATTACCAGGACGTGCTCGCCGCCATGCATCGTGCCGAGGGATCGATGGAGCCGGTCCTGACGCTCTTCAACGACCAGGTCATGTTCCTGCGCCATAACCTCAACGCGCGGGCCATCGGCGCGCTGGAGAGCGAGCTCGCCAGCCTCGAGCAGGCCACGGCGACGCTGGTGGAAGAGATGGAGGCCGCGATTGCAGAGGCGAACAGCTTCATAGAGGCGATGCCGCAGGGTAGCTGAGGTTGTGTCGGCGTAGCGGGGCAATCGCCCTGCGGCTCCAACGTCGGCGGCGTCAGGCGGGGAGCGTGTAGCGCTTGTCGATGGCCTGCCGAATGCGGGCGAGGCTCTCGTCGGCGGAGATGTCGGGGGACTGTTCGACTTCCGAGATTTCCGATGCCAGCTCCTCGTCCTTGATCGCCGTCGACATCCAGCGCGAGTAATCGCCTTTACGCAGGTGAAAGAGCCAGGTCTCGTCGTCGAGGCCGCTGCCGATCTCGACGAACGAGGTCAGGTTGGCTGCTCGCAGGTTCAGCCGCTCGCCAGGTCCGCGAAAATAGAAGCTCCGGTCCTCGCCGAGCTTGCCTTCCGCGTACTTGCGCAGGTGACGCCTGAGCTGCCGGCGCGGCGGCACGCTGCGGAACCAGGTCGGGTCACTGCCGGACGCAACGCGCCACAGGAGGCCGTCGCCGGCTTCCAGGCGGGCGTCGGTGCGCACCGGCGGCGAACGGCCGACGCAATCGCTGAAGCTCGCCAGGGTGTCGTCCGGGTCCGAACCGATCGCGATCAGCGTGTCGATTGTCTGCAGTACCGGCACGGCGACGCGATCGGGATGCACCGTGATGAGAACGAGGCCGTGCAGCTCCTCGGGCACGAGATCGCTGGTCGGCCTCCAGTCGGCCGGGAACACGTGATGCGCTTCGTCGATCACCAGCCAGTGCGGCCGGCCCGTCGACGCGCGCAGGCGCAGCAATTCCGGGAACAGTTCACCGAGGTATCCCGGGCGTTCACTGATGCCCACCGCGAGCAGGTTGAGGGTCACGCTCTCGCGCGGGTCCTTCAGGACCGCGAGCGCTTCTGCAACGGCCGGGGGGTTGTCGCTGGTACCGAGCGTCACGGACTGTTCGAAATGCTCGTAGTCGCCTTCCGGATCGATGATGCAGACCTGGTAGCCGTTCTCGATGAAGCGCTCCAGTAGCCCTGTAGTAAGGGTCGACTTGCCGCCGCCCGAGGTGCCCGCGACCATCACCGATTCGACGTGCGGACGCAGGCGTAGCTCCTTTCCTTGAGTGTCTTTTCCGAGCTGCACGTCGTGACGCGCCAGCCGCGGCCCGAGGTCGGCGAGGTCGTCGCGAATCAGGCGCTCGATCAGCTCGGTGACGCCACGCCCGTGGTCCGCCTCCGTTACCAGGTCCGCACGATCCTTGAGGGCGGGCAGGGCGTTGGCCACCGCGACGGAGCATTCGCAGAGCGTAAGAAAGGCGTGGTCGTTTTCCGCATCGCCGACGCCCACGCAGTTGTGCGGTGAGAGCCGCAGTTCCCCGAGCGCGGCTGTGAGGCCGCTCGCCTTGTTGACGCCGGGCGGGAGCACCATCACCGCGCCCTTGTTGAAGATGACCTGCAGCTCGAGGCCGAGCTCGTGAATGGTCTCGAAGACAGCCTGGTCCTGGGGCGTCCAGGTGGCGACGATGACCCGTCCCACCGAAAGCGGCGTGACGTTCCGGTGCTTGAGCGCCTGCACGAATTCCGGCGGCGGCGGCTCGCCAAGCGGCTTTTCCGCGTGCGTCGCGGGGGTGTAGAGCAACGCGCCGTTCTCCGCGACCACCTGGTCGAAGAGGTCCAGCGCGGGAAAATGCTCAGCGAGGTCGTCGAGCTCGCGGCCGGTGACCAGCATCAGCCGCCGGCCGGTGTCCTTGAGCCTCTTGAGCGCATCCAGGGTTGGTGCACTCACCTTGCCGTGATGAGCGATAGTGCCGTCGTAGTCGCAGGCGAGGACGTGGTAACGCATGGATCTGTTCCATCAGTTTTCATGTTTCCGGAAGTGGGATAGCGCGCGTGCAGGAGCCCGTCCCACGGGCGACGAGATCGGGCCTGTCCGTGTCGCCCGTGAGACGGGCTCCTACAGCGCAAACTCAGTAAGGACCTTCGCGATCATTTCTTCCTCTCGTGTTTCGAAGACGTACACGCCGCGGCCGTCCTCCTGCGAGATCCGGCCGGGCCGATCCTGCGAATTGAGCCCGGGATCGAGCGCGACGTTCCAGGCGGTGAGCCCCTGTGCCACCCGGGCGCGGACCTCCGGGGCGTGCTCGCCGATACCGCCGCCGAATACGATCGCGCCTTTGCCGTCCAGCAGGGTGAGATAGGCGCCGATCGTCATCACGAGGCGGTGGACGAAGAGCTTCAGCGCGAGGCTCGCGGCCTCGATGCCGCGCTCGTCCCCGGCGAGCACGTCGCGCATGTCGCCGCTGCCGGCCAGGCCGAGGAGGCCTGACCGGCGATTCAGTTGCTCGTCGATGTCGTCCGCCGTGTAGCCGGAGCGCATGAGCTTCAGGACGATCGCGGGGTCGATATCGCCGGAGCGCGTGGCCATCACAAGCCCCTCCAGCGGCGTGTAACCCATCGAGGTTTCGATCGAGCGGCCGTTCAGAATTGCGCAGGCCGAGCAGCCGGCGCCCAGCTGGAGCGTGACCGCGGAAACCTCGCGCATCGGCAGCGAGGCGGCACCGGCGTAGGCCTGCGCCAGGCTTGCGTGCGCGATGCCGTGAAACCCGAAGCGGCGAAAGCCGAATTCCTCCTGCCACTCCTGCGGCAGGGCATAGCGCATCGACTCCTCGCGGCGCTGCGCGTGGAACGCCGTGTCGAAGACCGCGACGGAAGGAATGTCGGGATAGATCCGGCGCGCGGCCCGGATACCCGCCAAGGCGGGCGCGTTGTGCAGCGGCGCGAGCGCCACGAGGTCCTCGAGTGCGTCCTCGACAGTGCGGTCGATGCGGACCGGATCGGTGAACCGCGAGCCCCCGTGGACGACGCGGTGCCCGATCATGTCCGGCTTTGCTTCCAGCTCGCCGAGCGCCTGGTCGAGGGTTTCATCCATTTGATCGGGAGACCGCCATTCGAGCGTCTCATTCGAGCGCTCGCGCAGGCGCTCGGCGCCGGTCTCGAACAGGGCGAGCTTCAACGTCGACGAGCCGGTGTTGACGACGGCGAGGCGATGCACGCTCATCCTATGTAGGAGCCCGTCGTACGGGCGACCCGTGCGTGGACGTCGTGCCGCCCGTGAGACGGGCTCCTACAGCAGCTTTCATCACGGGTTCGCTTCGGAGCCTGGCGGTGCGTCGGCGCCGGAGGACCACTCCCAGTTGCGCACCTCGGGCATGTCCTGGCCGTATTCGTGTATGTACTGCTCGTGCTCGACCAGCTTGTGCCGGATGGCCTGCTTCGCGTAACCGGCATGCGCGCCGAGTTTCTCCACCCGGTCGATGACGTCGTTCACCAGGTCGTAGCGGTCAATGTCGTTCAGCACCGCCATGTCGAAAGGCGTCGTCGTCGTGCCTTCCTCCTTGTAGCCGCGCACGTGCAGGTTGCCGTGATTCGTCCGGCGATAGGTCAGCCGGTGGATCAGCCACGGATAGCCGTGGTAGGCGAATATGATCGGTTTGTCGCGCGTGAAGAGCGCGTCGAAGTCGCGATCCGACAGCCCGTGCGGGTGCTCGGATTCGGACTGCAGCGTCATCAGGTCGACCACGTTGATCACTCGCACGCGCAGGTCGGGAAAGAAATCGCGCAGGATGGAGACAGCCGCGAGCGTCTCCAGCGTCGGGACGTCACCGGCACAGGCCATGACGACGTCCGGGTCGGCGCCGCGGTCGTTGCTGGCCCACTCCCAGATGCCGATGCCGGCGGCGCAATGTTTCACCGCGGCGTCCATGTCGAGGTACTGCGGCTCCGATTGCTTGCCGGCAACGATGACGTTGATGAAATCGCGCGAGCGCAGGCACTGGTCCGCGACGCAGAGCAACGTGTTGGCATCCGGCGGCAGGTACAACCGGATAGTGTCGGCTTTCTTGTTGACGACGTGATCGATGAAGCCGGGATCCTGGTGGCTGAAGCCGTTGTGGTCCTGCCGCCAGACGTGCGACGTCAGCAGGTAATTGAGCGACGCCGTCGGCCGCCGCCAGTGCACCTCGCCGCTCGCTTTCAGCCATTTCGCGTGCTGGTTGAACATGGAGTCGACGATGTGGATGAAGGCCTCGTAGCAGGAGAACAAGCCGTGGCGGCCGGTGAGCAGGTAGCCTTCGAGCCAGCCCTGGCACAGGTGCTCCGACAGCACTTCCATGACGCGCCCGTCGTGCGCGAGGTGCTCGTCGATCTCGCGGATGTCGCCGGCCGTGACCTTGTTCGTCACTTCGTAGACTGCGCCGAGGCGGTTCGACTCGGTTTCGTCGGGGCCGAAGACGCGGAAATTGCGGGCGCTGCGGTTCTGCTCGACGATGTCGCGCATGAACCCGCCGAGCACGCGCGTTGCTTCGCCCTTGACGCAGCCCGGGCGCGGCACGTCCACCGCGTAGTCGCGGAAATCGGGCATGCGCAGCTGTTTCAGCAGCACGCCGCCGTTGGCGTGCGGGTTGGCGCCCATGCGGCGCTCGCCGCGCGGCGAAAAATCGAGGATCTCCTGCACCGGGCAGCCGCCGTCGTCGAACAGTGTTTCCGGACGATAGCTCGCGAGCCAGGTCCCGAGCATTTCCAGATGTTCCGGGTTGTCACGAAGGCCGGAGAGCGGCACCTGGTGCGAGCGCCACGTGCCTTCGACCGGCTGGCCGTCGACTTCGTCCGGGCCGGTCCAGCCTTTCGGCGTGCGCAGCACGATCATGGGCCAGTGCGGGCGGGACTTGAAGCCGCTGGAGCGCGCTTCGAGCTGGATCTCGCCGATACGATCGGCGATCTTGTCGAAGGTGCGCGCGAGGCGCCGGTGCACGTCCTCGATGGGTTCGCTGTCGTCACCGCTGACGAAATGCGGCTCGTAGCCGTAGCCGCGGAACAGTTGCTCGAGTTCCTTCTCCGGCATGCGCGCCAGGAAGGCGGGGTTGGCGATTTTCCAGCCGTTCAGGTGGAGGATCGGCAGTACCGCGCCGTCATGCACCGGGTTCAGGAACTTGTTCGAATGCCAGCTGCCGGCGAGCGGGCCCGTTTCCGCTTCGCCGTCACCGATGATGCAGGCGACCAGCAGGTCCGGGTTGTCGAAAGCGGCTCCGAAAGCGTGCGAGAGCGAATAGCCGAGCTCGCCGCCTTCGTTGATCGAGCCGGGGACTTCCGGCGCGCAATGACTCGGGATGCCGCCCGGGAAGGAGAACTGCTTGAACAGGCGCCGCATGCCCCGCGCGTCCATCGACACGTCGGGATACAGCTCGCTGTAGATGCCTTCCAGCCAGGTGTTGGCGACGATGCCGGGGCCGCCGTGACCGGGCCCGGTGACGTAGAGCACGTTGAGATCGCGCTCGAGGATCAATCGGTTCAGGTGCGCGTAAACGAGGTTCAGCCCCGGGGTGGTGCCCCAGTGGCCGAGCAGGCGCGGCTTGACGTGCTCGATCGTCAGCGGCTCGCGCAGCAGCGGGTTGTCCAGCAGGTAGATCTGGCCGACCGACAGGTAGTTGGCGGCGCGCCACCACAGATCGACCTGCTGCAGAGCGTCGGGCGAAGCATTCACCATGGAACGACTCGTGAGGAATCAGGGGAGGGGGACATTAGGCGGGCGGAGGAAACGCGTGCCCGCGTACGATCACGATACAAACATCGCTGCCCCGGAGCAAGCGCGGTGTTCCAGCCCGCCATGGCAGTCCAACCGGGGCGTGTCAGCGGGCGGTAGCGGCTTCGAGTATCCCGCGGAGCTCGGCTTGTTCGGCTTTGCTCAGCGGCAGGAACGGCGGCCGCAGCGCACCGCCCGGGCGGCCCATGACTTCGCAGGCGAACTTCACGCCCGGCAGGAAGCGGCCGCCCTGCTCGAGCCAGCTCAACAGCGGCAGCAGCGACTGCATCCTCTCGCGGCCGCTCGCGAAATCGTTCTTCAGCACGCAGGTGTCAAACAGCGCCGCGGCTTCGCGCGGCATGAAATTCGCGATCACCGAAACCCAGCTCCGCGCACCCCAGGCGAAGAACTCGAGCACCTGGTGCTCGCCGCCCGCGCTGAGCTGCAGTCGCCGGTACTCACCGGCCAGCAGCCGGATCCGGTCGCCGTCGCCGCTGGACTCCTTGATCGCCACGACGTTCGGGCTTTGCGATACGCGATCCAGGAACGCCTTGTCCATGCCGGTCCCCGTGCGCGACGGGTAGTTGTACAGCAGGATCGGGAGGTCGGCCACACGATCGATCTCGAGCACGTGCGCGGCAAGCTCTTCCTGCGACGGCTGCGAATAAGGCGGCGCCGCGACGAGCAGCGCATCGGCGCCCGCGTCACGCGCCGCGGCGGCGAGCTCATAGCATTCGCGCGCCACCAGCGCGTTGACGCCGGCGACCAGGGGCACGCGGCCGTCGATGCGTTGCCTCGCAAAGGCGAACTGCTCGATGCGTTCGTCCTTGGTCAGCGAGAAGAATTCGCCCGTCGAGCCGCCGACGATGATTCCGTGCGTGCCGTGCTCGAGCTGCCAGTCGATGGCCTCGCCCCAGGCGCCGTAATCGATGTCGAGGCCCTCGCCGAACGTCGTGATGAGTGGAACGTAAATGCCTTCGAACCGCATGGTTTCGGCTCCTCGTTTTATGCAGGTACCAGGGGGCTACCGCTTGGATTGGATGTAGGTGTCGACCTGGCGCTCTAGTACGTCCAGCGTGACGCCGCCGTCCAGCAGCACGACGTCGTGGAATTCGCGGACGTCGAAATTTGCGCCTAGCTCCCGCTTTGCGCGGTCCTTCAGCTCCAGGATCTTCAGTTCGCCCATCTTGTAGGCGAGCGCCTGGCCCGGCCATGAGATGTAGCGGTCGACTTCCGTGCGCACGTTGTGCAGCGACAGGGCCGTGTTCTCGGCGAGGTACCGACGGGCGTCTTCCCGGCTCCAGCCTTTTGCATGCACGCCGGTATCGATCACCAGCCGGGCTGCCCGCCACATCTCGTAGGAGAGGCGCCCGAAGTGATCGTAAGGCGTCGTGTAGATCCCGAAATCGATGCCGAGCTTCTCCGCGTACAGCCCCCAGCCTTCGCCGAAAGCGTGCGGGTAGAACGCACGCCGGAACTCGGGAATACCCGTCAACTCCTGGCGCAGCGCGCCCTGCTGGTGATGTCCCGGCACGGCCTCGTGCGCGGTGAGGGCGGCGAGCTGGTAGAGCGGGCGCTTGTCCAGCGCGTAGGTGTTGACGAGGTAATAGCCGCCGCGGCGGCCACCGATGGGCGCGCCCCAATAGCGGCCCGTCGTGTAGTTCGGCGCGATGTCCGGCGGCACGGCCATGATCCCGTACGGCAGGCGCGGCAGCGTCTTGAAGAACGCCGGCATCTGCCCGTCGATCTTCTTTGCGATGAAAGCCGCCTCTTTCAGCAGGTCCTCGGGCTCGTCGACGTAGAAGCGGTCGTCGGTGCGCAGGAATTCGACGAACGCGGCAAAGCTGCCGTCGAACTCCACCTGGCGGATAACCTCGTCCATTTCCGCGCGGATGCGCGCGACCTCGCGGAGGCCGAGCTCGTGAACGGCTTCCGGCGTTGCGTCGTCGAGCGTCGTGTAATACTTCACGAGGTCGGCGTACCAGGCTTCACCGTCCGGAAAGGTCGTGCGGCCGAGCTGCTCGCGGGCGCCGGGCTCGTATTCTTCCGTGAAGAATTGGAGAAACCGGCGGTAGGCAGGCACCACGACGGTGTCGATGGCCTCGGCACCGGCCCTGCGAAGCCGATCGCGTTCCGTCGCGCCGAAGTGGTCCGGGATGGCGGCGAACGGTTCGAAGAACACACTTTCCGTGGCGTCCTCCACGATCGGGCCGGCGATCGACGCCTCGATACCGTCGAGAATGACCTTCGGCTGCGTGATGCCGAGTTCCAGGCCCTCGCGCATGTTCGCGATGTGCTGGTCGAAATAGCCGCCGATCGCGCGCAGGCGCGCGAGGTAGTCCTCGTAATCGCCGGTGTCTTCGAACGGCATGGATTCGAACATGCGCTGGATACCGATGTGGAAGCCGCCGTCACTCAGGATGGGAATGAGGTAAGGACGGTATCCCGCGAGCGTCGCGCGGCTACGCACGATGAAGTCGAAGAGGTCGTAATTGAGCTGGTCCTCCGCGCTAAGCTGCGAGCGGTCGATCGCTTCCAGTCGTTGCAGGAAGACGAGGTCCTGGTCCAGCTCGCGGCGATAGCTCTCCGGCGTCACGTCGGGCAGCGCGTCGTTGTAGGTGTCGACTCCCATGTCGCTCGCGAAGAGGGGATCGCGCGCGAGTCGCGCCGCCCATTCGTCGGCGAATAGCGCGTGCAGGGCCCCGGCCGCTTCCGACTGCCCCGCCTCTTCGGCCGCAGCAACGGGCTCCAGCGCCGGCGGCGAGCAGGCGGTGAAGAGCGGCGCGGCCGCGGCGGTGAGCAGGATCATTACCGTGCGTTTGAGCATTCTTCTCCCCTTTGATCCTGCGCTGCAGGAGCCCATCTCGCTGGCGACACGTCCGTTGGCGAAGGTCGCCCGTGAGACGGGCTCCTACGAGCTGTCGGCCAGCCGGCGCGCGAGGCGTTTGGCATCGCGCGGGGCGTAGACCTTGGCGTCATTGTCGAAATAAACGTAGACGTCGCGCTTGCGGCGCGGCGGACGCTCGTCGGAAACCGTGCGCGCGTCATCGGCCTGCCCGCCGCGGCGCCAGGCCTCCACCTTTTCCGCCCACATCCCGATGGCCGTCGGCGTGTAGCCGCTCACGTAGAGCTCCTTGTCGCCATGCAGGCGAACGTACACGAAGTCGGCGGTGACGTCTTCCATCAGCGGCCAGCGCCTGGCCGTATCGGCGACCACGAGCGCGACGTTGTTGCGGCGCAGCAAGGCGATGAACTCCGGGTCGACGAAGCTCGGGTGGCGCACTTCCATCGCATGGCGGAATTCGATCGACGGATCGATGGCCAGGCGCGCGCGCCCGGTCACGCGCTTGTCGTGGCGCCGCGCGAGCTTTGTGGCGTCCGCGCCCGTTCGCGGCAGCAGGTCGAAGAACGCCTGGATGCGTTCGGCATCGAAACCGAATTGCGGCGGGAATTGCCAGAGAATCGGACCCAGCTTGTGCCCGAGCTCGAACAGTCCGGAGGCGAGGAAGTTCGCGAGCGCCGTCTTCGGCTCCTTCAGCTTCAGCATGTGCGTGATGTAGCGACCGCCCTTGACGGCGAAGACGAAGTCGTCCGGCACGTCATCCCGCCAGCGTGCGTAACTCGACGGTGTCTGCAACGAATAAAAGCTGCCGTTGAGCTCGATGCTGTTGAAGCGCTCGGCGGCATACTGCAGTTCGAGCCGTTGCGGCAGGTCGTCGGGATAGAACTTGCCGCGCCAGCCCGCATAGCGCCAGCCCGAGATGCCGATGCGCGTGGTCATCGATCAGCCCGCGCGCGCCGCTTTTCTCCGGCGTTTCCGGACGCGGGCAATGGATTCCTCGCACCACTCCAGGTTGGCGCGCACCTTGCGCACGCCCAGCGCCAGCGTCATCTGCGGGTAGAAATCCTCGTCCGGCAAACCGTCCGGGTACTGCGGATGCGCGTCGCGCCACATGGCGTCGGCACTCTCGAGGACGGCAAGCCATTCGGCCATGTGATCGCGCAGTTCCCCGAGGTACTTCAGGACCTGGTCGTCGTCGTCGAGCTCGGCAAAGAAGAACACCTGGGCAAGGTACCCGGTGCGCTCCGTTCCGGTAACCGGGCCGCTGCGCAGCCATTCCAGGAGCTGGCGGCGCCCCCGTTCCGTACGGCGGTATTCGCGCCGCTGCGGCCCGGCGCGGGTTTCCCCGATGCGGCTGGTGACGAGGCCGTCGTTTTCCAGGCGCTTCAGCGTCGGGTAGATCTGCGAGAGTTCCGCGTGCCAGAAGTGCTGCAGCGAGCTACTGAACGCCTGCTTCAGGTCGTAACCGCTGTGCGGCTCCCGCAGCATGCCGAGCAGGATATGCGGCAGGCTCATCCTTCAGGCCGGCTCGCCGAGCCGCGCGGGTGCCCGGCTGAATTTCCGTCGATAGTGGCGCGTCCAGAGCGCGATCGCCGGCACCCCGATGATCGTGGGAGCCACCCACGGGACGATTGCGAGCCAGCCGTCCAGCCCTGTATCGAACAGCCGCGTCACCCCGAAGACGGCAAACGCGGTGTGAAACGCGATGCCGGCGCCGAGCATCGCGCCCAGGTGCTCGTACCACCAGGCGCGCGGCGAGGGCATGGCGGTCCTGAAGTACCGGAGATTGCCGAGGCCGGTCGCGATGCCGATCGGGCTCAGCGCATACAGGACAATCGCACTCGAAGGCTGTACCGCGACCGCATAGGCAATCACCGCAGCGCTCGCGGCAACGCAACCCCAGGCGAGGACCACGTTCAAGGGCGTGCGCAGCGCTTGCGGCTGGCCCTTGTGCCGCAGCACCGCCATGCCGTGGCGGACGATCACGAACGTGACGAAGGTCAGGTACCCGAGAAACACGATCAAAGTGTACATCTCCGGCGCATCCGCAGGCGTCAGGTTGCGCGCCTGCAGGTCGAAAAGCCGGAGGACCAGCGCAACCGCCGCGGCCCCGAGCACGACGTAGGCCGCCCGCACGAAGACCTTGCCGTAGCGCACGTGATTGCGCGCGCCCTTACGGCTGAAGACGGGTATCCAGAATGCCACCAAACCCACTGCGCCTGCCGCTACGTGCACCAGGCGTAAAAACTCGCTGACCTCGCTCATGATCCATCCGGTTGGCCTCTATGCAAATCGTTATATAGGTGAACCGGATCTAAGTCAACACTTATATAGATACGGGCCCTGACCGGCCAGGAAAATCGAAAGCACGCAACGGCGACTCGCCGCTCGCGGCGGGCAGCGAGAAGAGCAGGGCGGCCATGAAGAGAGTGCGCACGACCGCCTCAATGCCACAGGCCGAGAATCAAGCCGTACAACGTGTACTGCGCCGTGTGATAACCCCCGTTGACCAGCAGCAGCCTCGAAGGCCTGCCTTCGAACTGGTAGTTGATCGCGAACGACCCGGCAATCCAGATCAGGCCCGTGCCGAATCCCACGGCGGTGGCGAAAGCGAGGGCGGGCGCTTCCCCCAGGAACATCGCGAAGAACCAGGCGCCGAGCAGCGCCCAGAGGAACGAGATGATGAACACCTTCGGGCGGTGGCCGGGCTCCCTCGTCTCGGGCGTCACGCCGCTGGCCTGCATCCAGGCGTTGCCGAACAGCGGTCCGTACCACACGCCCCCGAGCAGGAACGCCGCCGCGGCGGCGGCGAGCACCGCCAGGTAATTGATCTGTCCCATTGCGTTTTCCATTATTTTTTCCTTTTGTGGTGGATAAGTTCGTCGTCACCCGACGGCTAGCATGAACAGGAGCAGGTTGCGCAGAATGATCATTCCCCGCGGTGCGCCAGCAGGTAGTCGAAGTAATCCCGCAGCTGGCCGACCGAAGCATCGAATGCTTCCAGGCTGCGGTGCGTGCGCGATTGCATGACGCCGCCTTCCATGGTCGTCAGCACGAACTGCGAGAGCGCCTTGCGGTCGACTTGCGCCGGCAACCGATCCGCGGCGGCTTCGAGACATTCCTGGATTGCGCCGGTCCAGGCCGAGAAGTTCGCGGCCAGCCGTTCGCGCACGGCCGGGTCGGGCTCGTGCAGCTCGAGGGCGAGATTGCCGATGGGACAGCCGTAGAAACAGTCCGTGTCCGCGAGCATCTGGCGATAGCGGGCGAGCAGCACGAAGATCCGCTCGATGGGGTCGTCCACGCCTTCCCACGCAGGATCGAGCAGCATCGGCCGGATGCCGTGGAAGTAGGCGTCGAGGACGGCGGTCAGCAGGTCCTGCTTGGCGGGAAAGAAGTGATACAGGCTGCCGCTGTTGGCGCCCGCTTTCTTCAGGATGTCGGCTATGCTCGTGGAGCCGTAGCCTTTTTCCTGGAACAGCTGCATGGCGGCGTACACGAGGCGATCGCGGGTCTCGGACACGGTGGCCGGCGGTGAGTTGAACGATCAATCAACTGTAATCCGGCGCCACCCCCACGTCAATAACCGACAGCCATATCCCAACTTGAATTCCGGGCGTAAGATTTGCCGGTCATAGCGGTATACCTACAAAGAACTTCGAGCATGCAGACCGGAGAAGCCGAAGCACGCGAGACCCCCATGAGCATCCGGTCGCTCGCGCTGGTCACCACCTCAATTCTCGGTGTGCTGACACTGCTCGTCATCGTCTCCCTCGTCTGGGGCTCCAGCCAGCTCCAGCAATCGATCAGCACGGCGGTGCGTGACTCGCGCAGCCAGGCAATCGCCGATGAGCTTCAACTTTCGTTCCTGACGTACCAGCGGCTCAGCAACCTGCACGTGCTGACGGGTGAGGCTGATCTGGCTGAAACCCGAGCGGCAATTCGCCGTGAGATGGACGTGCTGCTGGCCCGAGCCCAGGACTACGTCGGCTCGCCCGGGGAGCAGCAACTGCTGGATGATGTTGCAGCGCTTCTCACGGAATACTGGCAGGTGAGATCGCAACTCGAGGCGGGCGGTCCCGAGCTCGAGGAAATCGTGGCCGGTACGGTACCCGTGCTGAACGACACCATCGCCAAGCTCGAGCTGCTGACGGATCTCAACGATGCCCAGGTGCGCGCGGCGCATACCGAGGCATTGCGCCTCAATCGTCTGTCCAATGTCATCGGGTCGGGCGCAGGGATACTCCTGGCCCTCATGTTGATCGGCGGGGTCTTCGGAGTGCGCCGCTATTTGCTGCGTCCGATGCTCGACCTGCATCAGACGGTTTCGCGTCTGCGCGAGGGCGACGCCGACGCCCGGTCCGGCGAATTCGGCCCGGCCGAGCTCAAGGAGCTGTCGCGCGGGTTCAATGCGATGGCGCACTCCCTCGCCCGTCAGCGGGAGGAGCGGCTTGCTTTGCTGGCCGGGATCGCCCATGACCTGAAGAACCCGCTTGCCGGCATGAAATGGGGCATTTACGCACTCGAGCAGGAGCAATCGGACGCGCACCGCCGCTTCACCTGCGCGAGGCTCAACCGCCAGGTGGACCTGCTCGCTCGGATGGTAAATGACTTGCTGGACACCACGCGTATCGAAGCCGGAAAGCTGGAAATGCAGCAACAGGATTTCGACGTCCGCGACGTGGCCGAGGAGATCATTCGCCTCTATGAGCCTACATCGCCAGATCACGACATCGTGCTCGAGCAGCCCGACGAGCCGGTCATTGTTCACGGCGATCCGCTCCGCATCGAGCAGATCTTGAGCAACCTGGTCAGCAACGCCATCAAGTTTTCGCCCGGGGGCGGATCCATCAAGCTGACAACCCGGGCGGAAAGCGACGTAATAACGCTTTGCGTCAGCGACCAGGGAATCGGCATTGCCAGCAATGAAGTCGCGGATCTCTTCACACCTTTCCAGAGGCGCCGGTCCGATATCGCGCCCGGCGCAGGACTGGGGCTGTCGGTCGTTCACCGCATCGTGGCCGCTCACGACGGCCGCATCGATGTGGACAGCGAGCCCGGCGTCGGTTCCACCTTCTACGTCAGACTTCCCGCCGGCAGCAGGGCTACAACGGCAGCACGAACTACCCGCGCGGCTCTGACGTAGGACAGCTTGCTCACAGCTTTCGGGGCGCGTCGCGAGGGATGTGCAGGAGCGGGGCCAACTGGCGCGCAGTTCGCGGGCGCAGAGCGAACTCATCGGTGCCAACTGTGACGCGCGTCCGGAATTGCACCGGTATCCACGCATACGCTGCATGCCGATTGGGCAACCAACCTGTTGGGGAGAGCGAGATGAAACGCATTCTGCTGGTGCTGTTCCTGTTTCCGTCCGCCGCGCTGGCGCAGGTGGACAGCACCGATATTCGTTACAGCTGGTTCCAGCTGGGACACGTGATGTCGACGGTCGAAGCACCCGGGGAAGACATGGACCTGAGCGGCTGGAATTTCAGCGCCGCGTTCGCGGTCCGCGAGCACGTGCACCTGTTTGCCGATTACGAGTCTTTCGAGGTCGACGACTTCGAGCAGGCCACCGGCAAGGAAACGACGCTGGGGATCGGCGCGCATTTCGACCTCGTGGAACGGCTCAGCATCTTCGGGCGCGTCGGGTATTACGACGTCAGCGCAGATGACGGCTTCGCCACCGCCGAAGACGACGGCATCCGGGCGATCGCCGGGCTGCGCTTCATGCCGCTGCCGGGCTACGAGCTGCGGGGCGGCGTCGACTACGTCGACCTGGACCTCTCCGGCGACGACACCGCCGGCTTCGCGGCCGCGGACATCTGGCTCGCCGATGGTTTCGCACTGACAGGTGAAGTGCTGTTCTACGAGGACGGCGAATCCTACATGGTCGGCGGCCGCTTCTACTTCGGAGACTGAGCCGGAGTCCATGCGCCGCCCTCCGGGGGCAGCGCCTCGAACGGCCAAACTCCGGCTAGCTCACGTCGAGGTTGTTGTGGACCTCGGCAACGCCCGTAATGCCGGCGGCGACCTCGCCGGCTTCGAAACGCTCGAACCAGGAGTCGGCCTCGCCTTCGAGGTAAACCTCGCCATCCACGGCCGTAACTTCGAGCGCGGTATCGCCGACATAGGGACTCCGCTGCAGCGCGTGCGTCACGCGTTGTTCCAGCTCGTCGTCGGGTACCGGCTTCCGCGGCTCGACGTCGAGCTGGTTGCGCACGGTCTTGACACCCACGACGTCCCGCGGAAGCCGGTACCCGACGACGAGCTGGAACAACGCGTGACGCACGCGCTGCAGCGGAGTCCCTATGTCGGCGATACCGCGCTCGAAGTTACGG
>DATABW010000055.1:0-5135 GCA_036259375.1 Woeseiaceae bacterium | reverse complement strand
GCCAGCATGGGCACCAGCGTCTGTGCGATGAACAGCGAAGATACGAGCGCAACGATAATCGTGACGGACACGTGGGTCATGAATATGCTGATGTCGGTCTTGGTCCCGAACATGAGCGGCACGAAGACGATAATCGTCGTGGCGGTGCCCGCGATCACCGCGAGGCCCACGTCCTTGACTCCGGCGAGCGTCGCCTGGAACGGCCGCTCCGGATCATCCGCGCGATGGTGGAAAATGCTTTCTACGATGACCACCGCGTTGTCGACCAGCATGCCAACCGCGAGCATGAGGCCCATCATGGTCAGTATGTTGAGGCTGAGTCCCGCGAAGTAGATGACTCCCAGCGTGATCGTCAGCGCGAAAGGGATGCAGGCGGTGACGATCAGCGTGGATGACAGCTGCCGCAGGAACAGGTACAGGACGACAATCGCGAGCAAGGCGCCGATAAGGCCGGCGGTGAGGAGGTCGGTTAGCGAATCGCGCACGCTGTCCGCCTGGTTGTCGAGAGCGAAAATGTTGATGCCGCTCATCTGCGGCAGTCGGCTGATCTCCGCCACCTCCGCCATGACGCGATCAGTGACTTCAACCATGTTGGCGCCGGTCGATTTGCTGACCGCCAGCCCGATGGCGTATTCGCCGTCCAGGTGCCGTCCGTAATCGCGATCCGGGCTGCGCAGCTCGACGTCCGCCACGTCGCGGAGTCTCAGGCCGCCGCTGTTGATCACGAGATTTCGAATCTGGTCGAGCGACGCAAATTCGCCCTTTGGCCGGACGCTGAATCGCTGTCCGCTGTCGGTGATCCGGCCGGCGCTGACGGCGAAGTTGCTGCCCTCGAGCAAGTCCCGCAGTTCGTTGATGCCGACGTGATGCGCGGCCAGCCGGTCGGAGTCGAGCAGTATCCGGATTTCGAGCGGATCGACCCCCTGCAGTTCGACCTTGGATACGCCTTCGACGCGTTCTATCGGCCGCTTCAGTAGCCGATCGAGCAGGTCATAGCTGCCGGACAGGTCACGCTCGCTCGCTATCCTGAGCTGCAGGATGGGCTGATCGGACAGCGATCCGGTGAAGATAAAGATGCGCCGGACGTCCTCCGGCAACTCGTGCCGGATCGCATCGACCTTCGCGCGGGCCTCGATGCCCTTGGCGCCCATGCTCTCGTCCCAGCCGAACTCCAGGAAGATCTGCGACTGGTTTTCACTGGACGTGGATTGCATGCTTTCGACGCCGCTCAAGGTTGCCAGCGCTTCCTCGACGGGGCGCGTAATGAGCCGTTCGATCTCCTCCGGCGTCGAGCTCTCATAAGGGATCTGCACGAAGATGCCCGGAAACTCGATATCCGGGAATTTCTCCAGTGGCAGCAGGCGCGATGCGATGAGGCCGACCAGCATGCAGGCGACGAAGATCACGATGGTCGTGATCGGGCGCCGCATCGCGATTTCGGTGTGTTTCATCAGCCGTGCGCGGGTGCGGCTTCGGCGGCCGGGTCGGCCGCGAATGCCTTCCGATCCAGCAGCGAGTAAACCACCGGAATGACGACAAGCGTCAGCAGCGTGGACGCGATCAGTCCGCCGATGACGGTGATGGCCATTGGCGTCCGGACCTCCGCGCCTTCACCGACGCCGATCGCCATCGGCAGCAGCCCGAGCACCGTCGTGAGCGTCGTCATCAGGATCGGCCGCAGGCGGGCCCGCCCGCCCGCGAGAATGGCCGCCGTCTTCCCGAGGCCATCGGCGCGAAGCTGGTTGATCTTGTCGACCAGTACGATTGCGTTGTTCACCACGATGCCGGCGAGCATGATGACCCCGATGAACGCCACGACGTTGACCGTCGTGCCGGTCACGAACAACGCGAGCACCGCGCCGACGAGGGCCAGCGGTATTGTGAACAGAATGACGAACGGATGGATCAGCGATTCGAACTGCGAGGCCATCACGAGATACACGAGAAACACCGCGAGCACGAGTGCGAATTGCATCGATCGAAACGACGCCTGCATTTCCTCGTTCTGTCCCGATACCATCGCCGTTACGCCTCCGGGCATCGGGGTGGTCGCAATGATCTCGCGCGCTTCGGCCGCCGCCGCTCCCAGGTCGCCGTAGGCGATGTTCGCCGTGACCAGCGCCACGCGTTCCTGCGCGACGCGCCGGATCTCCGAAGGACCGCGCGCGACGCCGACCGCAGCAACGGAATCCAAAGTCACCGGCCGTTCCGCCGCCGGATTCACGATCAGCTGCCGGATCTCCTCTATGCTCGCGTCCTGCGTGTCCACGCTGCGGACCAGCACGTCGATCTTGCGATCGCGCCACGTGTATCGCGTGGCCAATTCGCCGCGCACGTTCGCGACGACACGATCCGCCACGTCACGCACGGACAGACCGAGGTTCGCCGCCCGCTCCTGGTCGAAGAGGATCTGGATCTCGGGATTGCCCTGTTCGACCGTGGTCTTGATATCCGTAAAGCGGTCCGAAGAGGACATGGCATCGACGATCCGCTGGTTGACCGCGCCGAGCGCCACGAGGTCGTAGCCGGAAATCTCGACCTGCAGCGGGCTGGTGAAGCTCATGAGCGTCGGCCGCTTGAATTCGTACTGAACTCCGGGCAGGCGCGAAAGCACGTCGCGCAGCGCGTCCATTACCGCTTCCTCCTCCGCTCGCCCGGCGCCGGGCGCCAGGGTGACGTTGAGAGTGCCGGCGTTCTCTCCCGCTTCGATCGGGTTGGCATCGAGACGATTGCCGGTCCCGGCGACGGAGTAGGTGAGTTCGATGCTCTCGATCTCTTCGGTCGCCCGATGCGCTGCCTGGATGATGCGATCCGTTTCGATCAGCGGCGAGCCCGGAGCGAGCCGCAGGTCCACGCTGAATTCACCCTGGGCAAGCTGCGGAATGAGCTCGGTGCCGAGCCTCGGTACGAGCAGCATGGACCCCGCGAATACCAGCGCCGCGCCCGCGACGACCACCAGGCGATGCCTGAGCGACCACTCGAGAAGCGGAGCGTAGCGTTGCGCGACGCTTGCCTCGAGGCGGCGGAACAGCCATGACGGCACCCACAGCAGCAGCCAAAACAGCCGGCGCACGCCGATGAACAGCAGGCCGACTGCGCGCACGAGCACGGCCACGCCGCGGGTGAAGCGATTCGGCGGCGTCATCGCCTCCGCCTCCACCCTGGCGTAACGTGAACGGGAGCCGAGCGCCGCCAGCATCGGAATCAGCGTCAGTGCAACGATCAGTGAAAATATCAGCGCGAAGGTAACCGTGAGCGCCTGGTCGCGAAACAGCTGTCCGGCAATCCCGCTGATGAAGACCATCGGGAAGAAGACGGCGATCGTCGTCAGCGTCGACGCCAATACCGCGCCCGCGACCTCGGACGTGCCGAGTTTCGCCGCCTCCATGTTGTCATTCCCCGCTTCCTTCTTGCGAACGATGTTGTCAAGCACCACGATGGCGTTGTCGACCAGCATGCCGACCGCCAGGGCGATCCCGCCGAGCGACATGATGTTCAGCGAAACATCGTTCGCGTACATCAGCAGGAAGGTGCCGACTACCGAAATCGGGATCGCCAGTGCGATGACGGCGGTGGCGCGCGCATCGCGCAGGAATCCGTAGAGCACCACTATCGCCAGGAGGCCGCCGTAAACGGCTGCCGAAGTGACTTCATCGATTGCAGCGGCGATGAAATCGGACTGGTCGTAGATTTCGATGAGCTCGAGATCCTCCGGCAAGGTCTCACGGACTCCCTCGAGGCGGCGCTCGAGGCGGTTGGCGACCTGCACGGTGTTGGCGTCGCCCTCCTTGTACACGGCCAGTTCCACCGATTCCCGGCCCTTTACGCGGGTGATCGCCTCCCGTTCCTTGTACCCGCGGGTGACGGTCGCGACGTCCCGCAGGTAGACCGGGCGGCCCGCGACGTTCGCGACGATAGCGTCGGCAAACCCCTCGACGGTCTGGAATTCATTGATGGTGCGCACGAGGAAACGCTGGCTGCCTTCTTCGAGGCGCCCGCCGGACAGGTTCACGTTTTCTGCCCGTATCCTTTCCGCCACCTGCTCGATCGTGAGGCCGAGCTGCGACAGCCGCTGCTGGTCGACCTTGATCTCGATTTCGTCTTCCAGGCCGCCGCTGACCTTCACGGCGGCCGTGCCTTCTTCGGCTTCGAGGTCGTTCTTGATGCGGTCCTCGGCGAGACGCCGCAACGCTTTCAGGCCCGCTTCACTTGCGACCGAGCCCCCGGCTTCGCTTTCCTTCTGCAGCAAGCCCAGTCGCAGGATCGGTTCCGATGACGGATCGAACCGCAGCAGCAAGGGCCGGCTGGCCTCCAGCGGCAGCTCGACGATATCGATCTTCTCGCGGACGTCCACGCCGGCGATGTCCATGTCCGTGCCCCAGGCGAATTCCAGCGTGACGTCGGACTGGCCCGATCGGGACACGGACCGGACGAGCCGTACGTTCCGGATCACGCCCACCGCTTCCTCGATGGGCTTGGTCAGCAGGTTTTCGACTTCGAGCGGCGCCGCGCCGGTGAGTTCGGTGCGGATGGTGACGGTGGGATAGGCGATGTCCGGCAGCAGGTTCACGTTCAGCCTCGACAGCGACACGAAGCCAAACAGCGCGATGGCAGTGGTGAACATGGCGATCGTTACACGGCGTTCCGTGGCAATCTCGATCAGTCGGCGCACGTTTTTTCTTCCGGTTTTATTCTGTGGAAGGCGAGGTGTCGCCGACGGAGGTTTCGCCGGCGTCTGCCACATTGATCACCGATACCTTCGAACCCTGCTTCAGCCCGGCCTGTCCAACCAGGACGAAGAGTTCGCTGCCATCAAGTCCGTCGACGACTTCGATCTGGCCCTTGCTGGTATAGCCGGTCTGGATCACGCGGCGACGGGCCGTGTCGTCCTCGACCACGTACACAATCGAATCGCCCGCGTCCTCGACGATGGCGCTGCGCGGAATCTGCAGCGCATTCGCATGGCTGTCGTAGACGATGTCGACGCGCCCGAACATGCCTGGCCTGAGCCGGCGCGTCTCGTCGACCACTTCGATCGTTACCTTGAACGTGCCGGTGGCCGGATCGATTACAGGGCTGATTCGCGCGACGACGCCCTCGAACGCGGTGCCCTGCAGGGCATCGACCTGGATTGT
>DATABW010000054.1:0-2958 GCA_036259375.1 Woeseiaceae bacterium | reverse complement strand
GCATCGCGCGCCTGCTCGAGACGCCGGATCAGCGCGTCGGGAATCTGGAAATTCGGACGGTTCAGGAGCAGCCACCGCGCATCGTCCGCCGATTCCAGGATCGCAAGCGACACGACCATGTGCACGCGCCGAAGGATTTTTGCCGCCACCAGGTGCCTGAACCAGGTACTCAATACCTGCACGTCCATGCAGACGTTGGTCGTCATGAACTGCGCTCCCGCCTCGATCTTGCGCAGGAGCGTACGAGGCGTCCAGTCCGGCTCCGGACGATGGGGCGTCACGACGCCGCCGACGTAGAAATCGGACAGCGCCGGCAGAGCATCGTCCGAGCGGATACGCGTCGCCATTTCGATCAGCTCCGTCGCATCGACATCGAGCACCGCCTTCGGACGAGGTTCGAAACCGTCCGGCACGTGATTGCCCTTTACGAGCATCAGGCTGGTCACGCCGAGCGCGCCGGCACCCAGCAGGTCGCTCAGCAGCGCTATCCGGTTCCGGTTCCGGCAGCTCAGTTGCATGATCGGGTCGACACCATTCGCGATCAACAGCGCGGCCGCGGCGAGCGTCGACATGTGCAGCTGCCCGAACTGGTTGTCCGTGATCAGCACGCCGTCGACGTAATCTTTCAACAGCTTTGCCTGCTCGGCGATCGTCTCCGCACTCGATTCCGGAGCGAGAAATAGCTCGGCCGAGACGCAGAGATCGTGGGTGCGCGCCGCTTGTCGGTAGGTCTTCACGGTCGCAGTCTTCTGAGCTCGTCGGTCACGGCAAGGGCGCGGGAGGCGGATACAGGTTAGTGCGTTCGGGTTTGCGCGACAAGCCCGCTCCGCTGGCGGCCGCAGCGGCGATGTGATCCAATTTCCGGAAGCTACGCGCGATTTGCAGCAGATGGTAACCGACCTCACCCGCCAACGTCAGTCCTTCGAAAGCGCACTGGCGGAGCTTCGCGCCGGCGAATACGCCAGGGCCGCTAGCCTTTGCGAGGAGGCGTTACGTTCCTTTCCCGACGACGCCAGCACGATGTGCCTGGCGGCAAAAGCCTATCTCGCCCTGCGGCAATTCGAGCCATCCGAACGCCATGCGAAGGAAGCCATCCGTCGATTTCCGACGTTTGCCGCTGCCCACGACGCCTATGGCGACCTGATGCTGGCAACCGGCCGTGCCGACCGGGCGGTGACGGCTTATGCAAAGGCACTGCGGCTCGACCCCGCCCGACCCGCGACGCTGGCCAAGATCGAAAGAGCCACGCAGGTCGCGAGTGCCGCAGACGGTGGTGCGGGCGACGAAAGGAAGGGTCCGAGGACACGCATGGCGTTCGGGGAAGAGATCCGGGAGGCCGAATCGCTGCAGCAGGCCGGTGACGTCGGCAAGGCCGAGGACATCTACCGCCGCATCCTGAAAAAGGATCCCGATCATGTCGAGGCGGCGCGGCTGCTTGCCGGCATCGCCTCGCGGAACAAGCGGTTCCGCGAAGCGGAGGTCTTCCTGCTTCGCACCACGTTACTCGCACCGAACTACGGACGCGCCTGGGTAGACCTCGTGGAAGCGCAGCGCGAGCAGGAGAAGTACGACGAGGCAATCAAGAGCGCGGAACGCCTGATCGCGATCGAGCCGGACAAGGCCGAGTCGCACATGGTGTATGCGGGCGTCGCGGGCCTCGCCGGCCTTCACGAAGAAGCGATCGCCTCGTATCGCAACGCGCTGGAACTGGCGCCCCAAAAGGCGGCGGCCATGTGCGGCATGGCGCACCACCTCAAGACAATCGGCGAACAGGAAGAAGCCATCCGACAGTACCGCGCCTGCATTGCGGCCAAGCCGGATCACGCGGAAGCTTACTGGAGCCTCGCCAACCTGAAAACGTTTCGCTTCGAGGAAGGGGAAGTGCTGGCGATGGAGGCGCTGGTGCGGGAAGGGAAGCTGACTGACGAATCCCTCTGCATGCTGCATAACGCACTCGGGCTGGAGTACGAAGCGCGCAGGGACTTCGACAGGGCATTCGTGAATTTCCATCGCTGCAATAGCCTGCGAAGGAAACAGGAATCCTACGACCCGGTGGACACCGAAGCCACGCACGACCGGGTGATCCAATTCTTCGATGAGGAACGCCTGCGGCAGGGGGCGTCTGCCGACGTTCATCCGGTGCCGATTTTCATCGTCGGCCTCCCGCGCTCGGGGTCGACGCTGATCGAGCAGATCCTGGCATCACACAGCCAGGTGGAAGGCACGCATGAGCTGAGCGACCTGTCGAAGCTCGTTCGGAGCTACCGCAGCGGAAGAAACGACCAGTTTCCGGAGACACTGGGGAGGCTGAAAGCGGAAGGCTGGGCGCGCCTCGGCCAGGCGTACCTGGAGAGAACCCGGAAGCACCGCAGCGGCAGGCCGTTCTTCATCGACAAAAATCCGAACAATTTCGTCTTCACCGGGCTGCTGAAGCTGGCGATGCCGAACGCGAAGGTCATCAATGCCCGGCGGCACCCGGTGGACAGCTGTCTCGGGAGCTACAAGCAGCTGTTCGCCAGCGGCCAGCCGTTCACCTACGATCTCACGGAGCTCGGCGAGTATTATCTGCAATACCAGCGGCTGATGGACCATTGGCACCGAGTTCTCCCCGGTTTCGTCCTCGACGTGCATTACGAGCACGTCGTCGCCGATCTCGAAACCGAAGTTCGCCGGATGTTGGACTTCTGCGGATTGCCTTTCGAGGAGAGCTGCCTGAAGTACCACGAAACCCGGCGGGCGGTGAAGACCGCGAGCTCGGAACAGGTCCGCCGGCCGATCTACTCCAGCTCCGTCGAGATCTGGCGCAACTACGAGCAACACCTGGGGGAGCTGTTGCACATACTGAAACCCCTGTTCGACCAACCGTCGGCTGCTGCGCACACCGGGCGGGGCGAGCGGCTGTAGTCGTATCTGGCTGAGTTTGCAGGCCCTGCGGGGGTTCGGAGCCACCGTTGCGCC
>DATABW010000053.1:0-2495 GCA_036259375.1 Woeseiaceae bacterium | reverse complement strand
GGACGCCGAGCCCGCAGGCCCACAGGGACGTGCTCGTGGCCGGCGCGGAAGGCCCCTCCCCCCGGGTCCCGCCTCCGCCAGCTACGAGCGACAGACGTTCATGAACAATGCCGGTCAGCGGGGGCGCGGTGGCATCTTGCCGGCCTGCAGGCCCCGCATCATGTTCTTCATGCCACCGCGGGACATCTTCTTCATCATCTTGTCCATCTGCAGGTGCTGCTTCAGGAGGCGATTGACGTCCTGGACCTGCTGGCCGCTGCCTCGCGCGATTCGGCGCTTGCGGGAGCCATTGATGGTCTTCGGGAAGCGCCGTTCGGCCGGCGTCATGGAGTTGATGATGGCGACCTGGCGCCTGATCTGCTGCTCGCTGGCGGTGCTTTTCACGGCTTCGGGGTTGATGTTCCCGGGCAGCGGCAGCTTTTCCAGCATGGCGCCGATGCCGCCCATACCGAGCATCTGCTCGTACTGGTCGCGCAAATCCGCGAGATCGAATCCCTTGCCCTTCTTCAGCTTTTTCGCGAGCTTGTCGGCCTGCTCGCGATTCGCCTTTTGCTCGATCTCCTCGACCAGGCTCAGGACGTCCCCCATGCCGAGGATCCGGGAGGCCATTCGGTCCGGGTGGAAGAGCTCGAGCGCGTCGGTCTTTTCGCCGACGCCGAGGAACCGGATCGGCTTGCCGGTGACCTCGGTCACCGACAACGCGACACCTCCCTTGGCGTCGCCGTCGGCCTTGGTAAGGATGACGCCCGTCAGCGGCAATCGGCTGTCGAAGGCTCGCGCGGCATTTACGGCGTCCTGGCCCGCCATGCTGTCGATGACGAACAGCGTCTCGTGCGGCGCCGCCCTGGCGTGCACGTCGACCACTTCGTCCATCATCGCGTCGTCCACGTGCAGGCGGCCGGCCGTATCGACGATCAGCACGTCCGCGTACTGGCGGCGGCTCTCCACGACGGCGCGCTTTGCAATACTGGCGGGATCCTCCGTGGCTTCGCTGGGGCAGTACAGGGCGCCGACCTCGCCCGCGAGCCGCTCGAGCTGCAGGATCGCGGCCGGTCGGTGCACGTCGACGCTCACCAGCATCACGCGCTTCTTTTCCTTCTCCATCAGGCGCCGGGCGAGCTTCGCGGCGGTAGTCGTCTTGCCGGCGCCTTGCAGCCCGGCGAGGAACAGGATGACCGGCGGCTGGGCCCGCAGATCCAACGGCCGCGTTTCGCTGCCGAGCAGCGTCACCAGCTCCTCGTGGATGATCTTGATCAGCGCCTGGCCGGGGGTCAGGCTCTTGCCGACCTCCTCGCCGATGGCCCGCTCGCGAATCCGCTCGATGAAGGACTTGACCACGGGCAGCGCCACGTCGGCCTCGAGCAGTGCGAGACGCACCTGGCGCAGCGTGTCCTTGATATTGGCATCGCTCAACCTGCCCTTGCCGGTCAGGCTGCGCGCCGCCTGTGAAAGGCGGCTCGAAAGATTGTCGAACATCGCGTGAGTTTAACGCGCAGGTGCCGGGCTTGCTATTTTTGCCATTCCACGGAAATGGCAAAAATTGCAAAGCCGGCACCTGTCAGACGGTAATGACCGTGCCGCGCGACAGCATCCGGATCTTGCGGTTCTCCGACGCCTCGAGCACCTGGATCAGGATGCGCTCTTCCTCACCGGGCTTCATGCCGGTGAGCCAGATGTCCGGGTCATGCTCGAGCAGTGCGAGATCGCGGCACAAGGTGCTCGGGCAGTAGTGGCCCGCCGTGGCGGCCAGCGCTTCCAGTTCGTTGGGAAAGGAGACCTCGATCAATAACGCGCGCAGGTCGTCGACGGCATTCAGCACCGGCCACAGGGTCTTGTTTGTTCGGGTATCGCCGCTCACCGCAAACACACCGCCGGAGTTCTGCACGGTGTACCCGATAGCCGGCACGCTGTGCTGCACATCGACCGCATGGAAGGCGCGGTGCTCGATCGTGATCGTGTCGCCCGGGTTGCAGACCACGTAACGGAGCATGGGATTTTCTTCGCTGGGAAGCTTCGCGAAATCCGGCCAGATCACCCAATTGAACAGGTGCGTCCTGATCGCGTCGAGCGTTTCCTTGCGGCCGTAAACGGTTAGGGGCACGTCCACCGTCTCGGTGAAAATACTGTCGATCAACATGGGAAGGCCGGCGATATGGTCCAGGTGAGCATGGGTGAGGAACACGTGGCGGATGCTGTGCAGTTCCTCGAGCGGCAGGTCGCCGACGCCGGTGCCCGCGTCGAGCAGCACGTCGTTGTCGATCATCATCGCGGAAGTGCGCGACCCTGCGCCGATGCCGCCGCTACAGCCCAGTATTCTTATGCGCATTGATCAGGGCCTGTCATTTCATGCGTCCTGCCGGATCCATTTCTTGCCCGGCAATGCGGAACGTTCAATACCGTTATACAAGCGACTGACGACGCGGCCGGCTGGAAAACGGACCCGGACCTGCGGGTTGAGCCGGACTCCGGAGCAGGGTTCTATTGATCAATTCCAT
>DATABW010000052.1:0-2001 GCA_036259375.1 Woeseiaceae bacterium | reverse complement strand
CGCGTGAAATCGATCCCGTGCGTCACCGGCAGCATCGGTATGCCGACCTTGGCGTATTCGTCACGCCGGGCGATCGCAAGCGCCCAGAAGTGCGGCGGCGTCCAGACGAAGATGATCAGGAACAGCAGCAGCGCGTTGGCGTGCACCTCGCCCGTTACCGCGGCCCAGCCAAGCACCGGAGGCGCCGCCCCTGCCGCACCGCCGATCACGATGTTCTGTGGCGTTGCGCGTTTCAGGTACGCCGTGTAGATGATGGCGTAGCCGATCAGGGAAGCGAACGTGAGCACCGCCGTCAGCGGATTCACGACGAACCACAGCAGTAGCATGGAGATGACGGACAGGATGCATGCGAAGGTGAGCGCCTCACCCTCGGTGAGCCTCTTCTGAGGCAGCGGTCGCCGCCGCGTCCTGGACATCTGCACGTCGATGCGCGCGTCCAACACGTGGTTGATCACAGCGGCGGAAGAAGCCGCGAGACCGATGCCGAGCGTGCCGAATACCAGCGGTACGGCACCGGGCCAGCCCGGCACCGCCAGCAGCATGCCGACCACGGCGGTGAATACGATCAGGATCACGACCCGCGGCTTCGTCAGCTCGTAATAGTCGCGCCATTCGGCAACGCTCGGGAGGGTTCTGGCGCTCAATTGTTTATGCAACTGTTTCAACCGATTCGCGAGACGTCGAGCAGGTGCTCTATGTCGTCGACCATGTCCCCTGGCGCTATGTCCGGAGAGAAATACATCACCAGGTTTCCCAGTGGATCGATGAGAAACAGGCCGCCGGGCCGCAGCCCCTCCGGCCGCTTTTCGGCCAGCAGGCGCGCCAGCTCCGGATCCCGGAGCGCCGCGAGGCCGGGATGCTGCTCCTCGAGGAAGACTCTATCGGGCGCCATACGGCCGTGCAAGAAAACGCGCTGCACGCGGTCCATGTCCGGTCCCAGCATCAGGCGGGACTGCCGCAACCGGAACAGCGCCTCGAAGCAGGCGTCCTCGCAGCGGCCCTCGTCAGCGTAGACCAGCAGCCAGTGATCTGCCGACAGGGCGGCAGCCTGCGAGTTCGGGAGGCGTTCCCTGGCGTTGACGATCGGCTCGAGAATGGCGCCGTGATTGGTGCGACCCTCGGGCGCCATCGCGCCGCCGCTGTAATAGATCCAGGACGCCACGAGCAGGGGCAGGAAGAACACCGCCGCCAGCAGCAACAGCTGGACAAGGCCGGGCGGCAGCCGGTCGCTTTCGCCGCTCATCCCGGAGCCCGCCTTTTCCAGTACAGCACGGCGGTTACCGCCACCACGGCGACCGCGAGCGCAAACCACTGGAAAGCATACGCCAGGTGCCGCGACGGGCCGGCCTGCCGCGGCTCCCATTGGCGAACCAGTTCGCTGCCGGGCTCCGGGTCGGCCAGCAGGACAAAGGGCAGGGTCCGCTGGTCCAGCGCTCCCGACAGATCTTCAACGCTCGGAAACGTCGCCAGCCGCGGCCAGCCGCCATCCGCCTCCAGGGAAGCACCCGGCCGTACCCCGACCCGCGGCAGCCGCCCCGCTCGTCCCTCGACCGTGCGCAATCCTTGATTCACCGACACGTCCGGCAATTCGTCGGCTGGCGGCCGCGGTGTCCAGCCACGGTTCACGAGCAGCAGCGGTCCGCCTCCCTCGAGCTCCAGCGGCGTTATCACGTAGTAGCCCAGGCGTCCGTCTTTCACGATGTTGCCGATCAGGAACTGCCTTCCATCGATGAAGCGCCCCCTGGCGCTAATCCGCTGGTAGAGTGGCGGCGCGGCCTCCGCCGTGATTTCGACGGGCTTACCGCCGGACTCGAATGCCGCCTGCAAAGCGCGCTTTTGCTCCGCGCGATCCAGTTGCCAGAAGCCGAGCAAGGCGAACAGCACTACCAGCGCAAGCGCGGCAATCGGAGGCACCCATCGCGCGGCCCTGGACGCCCTGGCACCTGGCGTATTCACTATACTTTCCAGGAACCGTGGCGTTCAGGATCGCTGATGAAATTT
>DATABW010000051.1:0-10239 GCA_036259375.1 Woeseiaceae bacterium | reverse complement strand
GGATCCGACACGTGCGGAATCAGCCGAGCGACAGCCGCGAGATATCGGCGATACCGAGAAACAGCACGCGCAGCGCCTTCCGCGTGCGGCAGCCGTTACCGGTGAGCACCAGCATCGGGCGCGCCTCCACGGCACGCGCCGCTTCGAGGTCCCGCACTGAATCGCCGATCACCGGCACCCCGCGCATCGGCCTGCCGTAGTACCGTTCCAACCGCCGCAACAGTCCCGGTGCCGGCTTGCGACAGTCGCAGGCGTCCTCCGGCCGATGCGGGCAGCTGACGATTCGGTCAATGGCACCGCCGGCATTCCGCACGGCGCGACGCATCTTGCGATGGATGGCATCCAGCGCGGGTCGATCGAACAGCCCGCGCCCGATGCCGGACTGGTTGCTCGCGACGGCCACGGTGAACCCGTTGCGCGACAGCAGCGCGATCGCTTCGAGGCTGCCCTCGATCGGCTTCCATTCGGCAGGCGCCTTGATGAAGGCTTCGGAGTCGGCATTGATGACGCCGTCGCGATCGAGAACCACCAGGCCAGCCGGATCCGACACGTGCGGAATCAGCCGAGCGACAGCCGCGAGATATCGGCGATACCGAGAAACAGCACGCGCAGCGCCGAGAGCAGAGCGAGGCGGTTACGGCGCCTCTCCTCATGCTCCGTCATCACCATTACATCGTCGAAAAAGCGGTCGACCGGATCGCGCAATTCGGCGAGCGACCGTAACGCCGCTGCATAATCCCGCTGCTGCATCAGAGGCTCGACTTCCGCCATGGCCGCTTCCAGTGCGTCGTAGAGCTCGGCTTCGGCGCCGTCCTCCAGCAGCGCAGGATCGACGGCGCCGAACTCGTCGCTCCCCGATTGCCTGAGGATGTTTGCAATGCGCTTGTTGGCTGCTGCGAGGCTTTCTGCCTGCGGCAGCTGCACGAAAGCAGCAACGCCCGCAAGACGGAGGTCGAAATCGTGCAGCGAAACGGGCCGTCCGGCGCGAACGGATTCGAAGATCTCGGCCGCCATGCCCCGGCCTTCGACGTACCAGGAACGCATGCGCTCCACGATGAAATCGTACAGCTCGTCCTGCAGTGCCGCCGGATCCTTTGACTTCACCGGCTGGTCGGCCAGCGACGCCGCGAGCAGCGCGGGAACATCCAGCTCGATCTTCTGCTCCACCAGGATGCGCACGATGCCGAGGGACGCGCGGCGCAGCCCCAGCGGATCGCGGTTGCCGGTGGGCTTCCGGTTCACCGCGAACTGGCCTGCCAGCGAGTCGATCCGGTCCGCGAGGGACAGCGCGCGCCCCGCGACCGTCGCAGGCAGCGCATCGCCTGCGTGGCGCGGCAGGTACATTTCGCGAATCGCCTGCGCGACCGCCTCGGGTTCGCCGCCTGCGGCCGCGTAGTAGCTGCCCATCACGCCCTGCAGCTCCGGGAATTCGCCGACCATGCCGGTGGTGAGATCGCAGCGCGAAAGCCAGGCCGCGCGCTCCACCACCTCCGTATCCAATCCGAGCCGTGCGGCGATCTCCACGGCGAGGCGCCCCAGTCGCGCGCTCTTGTCGTGCAGGCTGCCGAGCCCCTGGCTGTAGACGATACGCTCGAGCCTCGGCAGGCGCTCCGCCAGGGGCACCTCGAGGTCCTGCCTGCGGAAGAACGCGGCGTCGGCGAGCCGCGGCCGGATCACGCGTTCGTTGCCGTCGCGCACCCGGTCCGGCGCTTCGCTTTCGAGGTTGGCCACGGTGACGAATTCCGCCTGCAGGTTGCCGGCGGCGTCGACGATCGGGAAGTAACGCTGATGATGCGTCAGCGTCGCGACGATCACCTCGGCGGGCAGCTCCAGGAAGGCCGCGTCGAAGCGCCCGATCATCGGCACGGGCCATTCGGTGAGCGCCGTTACCTCGTCGTACAGTTCGTCACCGCCGACCGGCGTCCCTCCGACACGTGCAGCCGCCTCTTGCACCCCCGCGACGATTCGCTGCCGGCGTGTTTCGAAATCGGCCACCACCCGCCCTTTTTCCTCGAGCGCGGCGAGATACTCACCGGGCGTATCGAGGGCGATTGCACCGCCAGCCATAAACCGGTGACCGCGCGTGACGTTGTCCGCCTCGTGACCGAGTAGCTTTGCCGCGACGGTATCGCGGCCGTGCAGCATGAGCAGCCAGCGCATCGGCCGGACGAACTCGAACTCGGAATCGCCCCAGCGCATGCGGCGCGGGACAGGCAGCTTGTCCAGTGCGTCCCGCACGATGTCGGGGAGCACCTCGTGTGCGCGGCGGCCCGGCTCGTTCAAGTGCCCCGTCAGCCATTCGCCTTTTGGGCTCGCCGTGCGCCCCAGCGCCTCCACGTCCACGCCGCATTTATCGGCGAACGCCCGGGCGGCCGCCGTTGGTTGTCCTTGCGCATCGAACGCCACCGACACCGGCGGACCTTTCAGTTCCGTCACGCGGTCCTCCTGCCGGAAGGCGAGCTCGCGCACGAGCACCGCGAGCCGCCGCGGCGTGGCGAATGCCTCGAGGGCGCCGTGCACCAGGCGCTCCCGCTCCAGGCCCGCGCCGATCGCTTCGCCAAAGGCCTGCATCAGCGACTTCAGCGCCGTTGGCGGGAGTTCCTCCGTGCCGATCTCGACCAGGAAGTCGGCGGCCATCCCTTCCGCGCGCGGCACGCTCAGCGCCCTCTTGCCGGTGTCGCTGCCTGCTTCAGCAGCGGGAAATCCAGTGCCTCGCGGCTCGCGTAGTACGCCTCGGCGATGGCGCGGGACATCTCGCGAACCCTCAGAATGTAGCGCTGCCGTTCGCTGACCGAGATTGCCTGGCGCGCGTCGAGCAGGTTGAAGGTGTGGGAGCCGGTGAGCATCTGCTCATAGGCCGGCAGCGCAAGCCTGGCGTCTATGAGCCGACGGCATTCGCTCTCGGCCACGTCGAACTGGCGGAACAGCGCTTCGATGGGCGCCTCCTCGAAGTTGTAGCGGGACTGTTCCACCTCGTTCTGGCGGTAGACGTCGCCGTAGGTGACGTCACCCGACGGGCCGGTCGTCCACACGATGTCGTAGATACTCTCCACGTCCTGCAGGTACATCGCCAGCCGTTCCAGCCCGTAGGTGATCTCGCCCGTAACCGGCCGGCACTCCAGGCCGCCAACCTGCTGGAAGTAAGTGAACTGGGTTATCTCCATGCCGTTCAGCCACACTTCCCACCCGAGTCCCCAGGCGCCCAGCGTGGGCGATTCCCAGTTATCCTCGACGAAGCGGATGTCGTGCACCGTTGCGTCGATGCCGATGGCGGCCAGGGAACGGAGATACATCGCCTGGATATCGTCGGGCGAAGGCTTCATCACCACCTGGAACTGGTAGTAATGCTGCAGCCGAAACGGGTTATCGCCGTAGCGCCCGTCCGTCGGGCGGCGGCACGGCTGCACGTAGGCCGCGCTCCATGGCTCCGGCCCGATCGCTCGCAGGAACGTCATCGGGTGAAAGGTGCCAGCGCCCATCTCCATGTCGTACGGCTGCGCGATGACGGCCCCCTCGCGGGCCCAGAACTCCTGCAGCGTCAGTATCAGGTCCTGGAAGTGGCGGCAGGCGGGCGGGTTTTCCTTGGGCATCAACGGCTTCGCGGCAGGGCTAAAGGCGCGGAAGTATAACCCGCCCGTCAAGCGACGACAGCCGGCCGGAGAATACGGCTGACACAGTGCAAGTCACACCGCCAGTGCACTGAAATGGTGCGACGTTCCGCGTTCATGCACTATACTGGTGCACAACACGGACGCCGGCTTTCCGTGATTACTTTAGATTCCAGGGACTTGCCGCGCGGAGCGCCATGGCACGCTTCCTGCACCACCCGCTCAATCACGAGCCGGCCGCGCGCGAGCCGGTCTCGCTCATTCCGCAAAACTGGAGGATACGCAATGACCGCAGCAGAGGTGCTCGGCCTCGTCAAGGAAAGGGAGATCAAGTTCGTCGATTTCCGGTTCACCGATACCAAGGGCAAGGAGCAGCACGTCACGATGCCGGCCCGGATGCTTAACGAGGATACGTTCGAAGAGGGCAAAATGTTCGACGGCTCCTCGATCGCCGGCTGGAAGGGCATCAACGAGTCCGACATGATCCTCATGCCCGACGCGGAGTCGGCCGTGGTCGATATCTTCTCCGAAGACGCGACGCTCAACCTTCGCTGCGACGTGTACGAGCCATCGACCATGCAGGGGTACGACCGATGTCCGCGCTCGCTGGCGCAGCGCGCCGAAGCGTACATGAAGTCGACCGGTATCGCGGACGAGGCCTACTTCGGCCCGGAGAACGAGTTTTTCGTATTCGACGACGTGCGTTGGGACGATACGATGCAGGGCGCGTTCTATTCGATCGACTCGCAGGAAGGCGCCTGGAATACGAGCCGCAGCTACGAGGATATGAACACCGGCCACCGGCCGATGGTCAAGGGCGGTTACTTCCCGGTGCCGCCGGTCGATTCGCTGCACGATATCCGCTCGGCGATGTGTCTCGCGCTGGATGAAATGGGACTGGTCACCGAGGTGCATCACCACGAAGTCGCGACCGCCGGCCAGTGCGAGATCGGTGTGCGCTTTTCGACGCTGGTCCGCAAAGCGGATGAAGTACAGATCCTCAAGTACGTCGTGCACAACGTCGCCCACAGCTTCGGCAAGACCGCGACGTTCATGCCGAAGCCGCTGGTCAACGACAACGGCAACGGCATGCACGTGCACCAGTCGCTGTTCAAGGGCGGCAAGAACCTGTTCGCGGGCGACGGCTACGGAGGCCTGTCCGACACGGCCCTCTATTACCTCGGCGGGCTAATCCGCCACGCGAAGGCGCTGAACGCATTCGCCAACCCCTCGACCAACAGCTACAAGCGGCTGGTGCCCGGCTTCGAGGCGCCGACGATCCTCGCCTATTCCGCGCGCAACCGTTCCGCGTCCATCCGCATTCCTTATGAAGCGAACTCCAAGGGACGCCGCATCGAGCTCCGGTTCCCTGATTCGATGGCGAACCCGTACCTCGCGTTCTCGGCCATGATGATGGCCGGCCTCGACGGCGTCCAGAACCGCATCCACCCCGGAGACGCCATGGACAAGGACCTGTACGACCTGCCACCGGAGGAGGAAAAGGAACTCGATCACGTGGCATTTTCGCTGGAAGAGGCGCTCGTCTCCCTGGACAAGGACCGGGCATTCCTGAAGAACGGCGGGGTGTTCACCGACGACCTGATCGACGCGTACGTGGATCTCAAGATGCAGAACGTCACGCGGCTGCGCATGGCCCCGCACCCGGTCGAGTTCGACATGTACTACAGCCTGTGAGGCATCCGTGACCCATGCCGGTCGGACCGCGTCCCGGTGCCGCACGAGAGCCGATTTCGTGACGTGGCGCCGGAAAAGCGCGGTTCGACCGCGTTTAAAGCCTGCTATGCTATTCCGATGCGTAGAAGCGCCTGCATTGCCCTGCTCGCGGTCCTCGCGGCCGGCGTCCTGCCGGCGCAGGTCTACCGTTGGGTGGACGACGACGGGGTTATCCACTACTCGGATACCCCGCATCCCGGCGCGGAAGAGGTTCACCTGCCCGACAGCGCACCGCCGTTGCCCGGCGCAGCCTTCGAGACCGCACAACGCACGCTGCCGACCGAGGGCGATCAGCCCGAAAGCCAGCCGTCATTTGATTACCGGAGCCTCCGGTTCGTCGCTCCCGCCCCGGAAGAGACATTATGGAACATCGGGGGCGAACTGACCGTCCGGCTGGACCTGCAGCCGGGGCTACGGCCGGGGGACCAGGTACGGGTGTATTTCGACGGCGAACCGCGCGCGGTGAACGGCCTTCAGTTCGAGATGGAGGAAGTCTGGCGGGGAACGCACAACCTGCAGGCGGAAGTGCTGAACGAGCAGGGCCAGTTGATGATCCGGAGCGAGCCGATCCGCTTTTACGTTCACCAGACGTCGATCGCGAACCCGAACTGACGCCCGGCGGCGCCGGCGATCCGCCTCCGCCCAACGGCGGAAGCCCGAGGGCTCGGGACATCATCGATAACCTGAGCACGGGCGCCATCGTCCTTGATCGCAACCTGCTCATCGTCTGCCTCAACCCGGCCGCCGAGGACGTGCTCGGCATCAGCCGCGATCGGGCGCAGGCCCGACCGCTGTTGCAGCTCTTCGATGACGACCGCCAGCTCGAACACCTGATTGGCCGCGCCGTGGCCGGCGGACGCAGCTTCGCCGACGAACTGAAGCTCGCGCCCTCCGAACTGCACGCTGAGCAGCGCGTCGTGGACTGCCGCGTGACGCCTATGCAGGGTGAAACCTTTCGCGATTACCTGCTGGTCGAAATGGCCGACGTAACACGGCGATCCCGCATCAGCCGGGAAAACGCCCTGATCATCCAGCACGGCGCCGGGCGACAGATGATTCGCCAGCTCGCCCACGAGATCAAGAATCCCCTCGGGGGGCTGCGCGGGGCCGCGCAACTGCTCTCGAAACAGCTCGCCAGCGACGAACTGAGGGAGTACACGAGCGTCATCATCAGCGAAGCCGACCGGCTCGCCGCGCTCGTCGACACGCTGCTGGGTCCGCTCGGGCCGCCGAACAAGCAGCCGGGGAACGTGCACGAGCTCATCGAGTACGTGCTGAAGCTCGTCGAGCCGCAGACTACGCCGAAGCTCGCCGTGCACCGGGACTACGACCCCGGTCTGCCGCTGATCGATCTCGACCGCGACCAGATGGTGCAGGCGCTGCTGAACCTCGTGCAGAACGCGGCCACCGCGCTCGGCGGCCAGGGCAAAATCGTCATCAGGACACGGGCTACCCTGGACTTTACGATCGGCGACATGCGCCACAGCGCCATCGCCAGCATTGAAATCGAGGACGACGGACCCGGAATCCCGCCCGAGCTGCAGGACTCGATTTTCTACCCCCTGGTGACCAGCCGGCCGGACGGCACCGGCCTCGGGCTCGCGGTGGCGCAGGACCTGCTGAGCCGACACGGCGGACTGATCGAGTTCGAGAGCCGGCCGGGGCGCACCGTGTTCTTCGTGCGGCTGCCGCTCACCAGGGAGGTGCGGCATGACCGCCGCTGACCTCGACGTCTGGGTTGTCGACGACGACCAGTCCGTGCGCTGGGTGCTCGAGCGCGCGCTGAAGCAGGCCGGCTTTGTTACGCGCACGTTCGACCGCGCGGAGCACCTGCTGGAAGCGATCGCGCACCGGCGTCCGGACGTGCTGATCACCGACGTGCGCATGCCCGGGATCGACGGCTTCGCCGTGCTCGAGCGCCTTGGGAGCGATCATCCGGAGGTCCCGGTGATCGTCATGACAGCGCATTCGGATCTCGACAACGCCGTTGCGGCTTACCAGGGCGGCGCCTTCGAGTACCTGCCGAAGCCCTTCGACCTGGACGAGACAATCGAACTCGTGAAGAAGGCGGCACGCCGGAACGGCCGGATGCCGGCGCCTGCCGATGCAGACGCACGCGCGTCCATGCCATCCCTTATCGGCAAGGCCCCCGGAATGCAGGACGTGTTTCGCTCCATCGGCCGTCTCGCCCGTTCCAGCATGACCGTGCTCATCACCGGTGAATCGGGAACCGGAAAGGAGCTCGTCGCCCGCGCCCTGCACCGTCACGGACCGCGGGCCGGCAGGCCGTTCGTCGCGTTGAACACCTCGGCGATCGCCTCGGAGCTTCTCGAGTCCGAGCTGTTCGGCCACGAGCGCGGCGCGTTCACCGGGGCCGACAGCCGTCGCATCGGGCGCTTCGAGCAGGCCGACGGTGGCACGCTGTTCCTGGACGAGATCGGCGACATGTCGGCCGGCCTGCAGACGCGCCTGCTGCGGGTGCTCGCCGAAAGCGAGTTCTATCGTGTAGGCGGCCAGACCTCGATCAGGGTCGACGTCCGCGTGATCGCCGCGACGCACCAGGACCTCGCGCGGGCAGTGAAGGAAGGTCGTTTCCGGGAGGACCTCTACCATCGTCTGAACGTCATGCGAATCGACATTCCACCGCTGCGCCAGCGGCCGGAGGACATCCCTCTCCTGCTGTCGCATTACCTCGACGATGCGGCGCGGGAGCTGCACACGGCGGCCAAGTCGGTGAGCAGCGACGCCCTCCAACGACTGGCCGCCTACGAGTGGCCCGGCAACGTGCGCCAGCTCGTGAACACCACCCGGCGCCTGACACTCACTGCGCCGGGCAGCGTAATCACGGCCGACGATCTTCCCGAGGAGCTCGGCGGCAGGGCCACGTCCCAGGGCGCGCTGGAAGCATGGAGGCGGAGCCTGGAAGCCTGGGCAGAGCAGGAACTCGGCCGCTCGCCCGAGCCGCTCCTGAAGAAGGCGCTGCCGGAAGTCGAGAAGGTGTTGATTGCGGCGGCGCTGAAGGAGGCCCGCGGCCACCGCCAGGAAGCGGCGCGGCTGCTCGGCTGGGGCCGAAACACACTGACGCGGAAGATGCGGGCGCTGCAGCTCGATTGATGCCGCGGCGCCGTGTCGGCCTAGCCGCCTGCCGGGAGCTGGAGCGAGCCGGTCAGATCGCCGACGGATGCGAGTCCGTGCCGCTGCAGGTAGTCCGAGATGCCGGTATTGATCGCACGGCAGATGAGCGGCTCGTAGAACAACGCCGTGCCGACACCGATCGTCGTGGCGCCGGCAATGAGGAACTCGAGCGCGTCGTGCGCATTCATGATGCCGCCCTGGCCGATGATCGGGATTCCCTGCGGCCCGGCGACTTCATAGACCTGCCGCACCTTCCACACCGCGATGGGCTTGATGGCCGGGCCGGACAGGCCCCCGCGCACGTTGCCGATAACCGGCCGCCGTTTTTCCACGTCGACGGCCATGCCGGAAATCGTGTTGATCACGGCCAGCGCGTCGGCACCCGCCTCGATGCAGCGGCGCGCGTTCTCCCCGATGTCCGTCTGGTTCGGCGACAGCTTCGCAATGATAGGCTTGCTCGTCGCGGCGCGGCAGGCGGCGACCACCTGCGCCGACATCTCCGGGTAGTTGCCGAATGACACGCCGCCTTCCTTGATGTTCGGGCAGGAAATGTTGATCTCGACGGCATCGATGGGCGAATTGTCGAAGCGACGCGTGACCTCGGCGTAATCCTCGATCGTGGAGCCGCAGACGTTCGCAAAAAAACGGGTCTCCGCAAAATCGAGGGTCGGCAGGATTCCGGCGATCACCTCGTCGACACCCGGGTTCTGCAGCCCGATGGCATTCAGCATCCCTGCGGGCGTCTCCGCCATTCGATGCGGCGGATTGCCCAGGCGCGGCTCTAGCGTAGTGCCTTTCAGCACCACGGCGCCGGCGTCGCGGTTGGAAAATCCGTGCACGCGCGTGTATTCCTCGCCGAAGCCCACGCACCCCGAAAGCAGCACGATCGGCGAGGTGAGCGAGAGTCCGCAGAAATCGGTGACGAGCGGGTTGCCTGCGGGCGGAACGGCTGGATTCATGATCGACTGATGCCTGGTGCTTCTGCAACGATGCCGGCGCGATGAGCGCGCCGGCATGCGATCATGCAGTTTACCGTTTGAGCGATTCGATGTTCAGCCTGATCCTGTACCAGCCCGAAATACCGCCGAACACCGGCAACATCATCCGGCTGGCCGCCAACACCGGCGTCTCTCTCCACCTGGTCCGGCCGCTCGGGTTCGAACTGGACGAGCCACGACTCCGGCGCGCCGGGCTGGACTACCGGGAATTCGCCAAGGTCCGGACACACGCGTCGCTCGAGGCGTGCCTGGACGGGCTTGGAACGGCGCGCGTCTTCGCGCTCAGCACCCGCGGCACGACGAACTACGCGAGCCCGGCCTACCAGCCGTCCGACGCTTTCCTGTTCGGTCCCGAAACGCGGGGCCTGCCGACAGAGGTCCTCGAATCGTTACCGGAGACACGGCGCCTGCGGATACCGATGCGGCCCGGCAACCGCAGCCTGAATCTCTCCAACGCCGCGGCGGTGGTCATCTACGAAGCCTGGCGCCAGCAGGAATTCCGGTAGGCGCTCCTCTTGAGCGCTGGCAGGGTATGGTCGGTTACCGGCGGCTATTCGGCTTTCAACTCCCGGTTCATCAGCGCGCCGACGGCCTCGCGCGGCGCCACGCCCTCGTGAAGGATGCGGTACACCTGTTCGCAGATCGGCATCTCGACTTCCAGGCGGGCGGCAACCTGGTGCACTGCCTTGGCCGCGCGCACGCCTTCGACGACCTGGCGGATTTCGTGCTCCGCCTCTTCGACGGTTTTGCCGGACGCGAGCGCC
>DATABW010000050.1:0-2874 GCA_036259375.1 Woeseiaceae bacterium | reverse complement strand
CAGACCCGCGGCACGACGTTCGGCAAGACCAATGTCGTGCCGCGGAAGGCCGTCGTGCACGGCGGCATCCGCACGATATCGATGGAGCAGCTCGAGCGCGCGCGCGAGGGGATGCGGAAAGTCGTCTCGCAGCACCTGCCGCACACGGACGCGACCATCACGTTCGAGGACGGCTATCCGCCGATGTCGCCGACGGAGGGCAACATCCGGCTGCAGGAGAAGCTCTCGGCCATCAACGAAGCGCTGGGCCGCGGTCCCATGCCCGCGCTCGATCCGTCGAAGCGCGGTGCGGCGGACATCTCCTTCGTGGCGCCGTACACGGATGCGCTCGCCGGTGTGGGGCCGATCGGCAGCGGGTCGCATTCGCCGAACGAAACGCTGGAGCTCGACTCGATGGCGCTCGCCGCGAAGCGGGCCGCGATCCTGATGTACCGGCTGAGCCGTGATTGAGGATTTTGTCGCCCGTGAGACGGGCTCCTACAGCTCCTTTTGTGTAGGAGCCGGTCGCACGGGCGACACCCGGCGCCGATCCGTTTCCGCCCGCTAAAATGACACACCATGGCTGACCACGCCCACAGCCTCAGCGCGAACCGCCGCCGCGTGCAGCTCGCGCTCGTCCTCACTGCCGTATTCATGGTGGTCGAGGTGATCGGCGGCCTGCTTTCCGGCTCACTGGCGCTGCTGGCCGATGCCGGGCACATGCTCACCGACACGATGGCCCTGGCCCTCGCGGCGGTGGCCTTCCGCGTCAGCGCGCGCCCGGCGGATTCCAAGCGAAGCTTCGGCTACCACCGCTTCCAGATCCTCGCGGCTTTCGTCAACGGCCTCACGCTGCTCCTGATCGTGGGCTGGATCCTGTACGAAGCGCTGCAGCGCTTCATGGATCCGCCGAGCGTCACCGGCGACCTGATGCTGGTCGTCGCCGCGGCGGGCCTGCTCGTCAACATGGTCGTGTTCGCCATCCTGCACGGCGGCGACCAGGAGAACCTCAACATGCGCGGCGCGGCCCTGCACGTGCTCGGCGACCTCCTGGGCTCGATCGCGGCGATCGCGGCGGCGATCGTGATCCTGGTCACGGGCTGGATGCCGATCGATCCGCTGCTTTCGGCCGTCGTGGCGGGGCTCATCCTGCGCAGTGCCTGGCTGCTCGTGAAACGCAGCGCGCACATCCTGCTCGAGGGGACCCCGGAGTGGCTGGACGTGGAGCAGATGCAAAGCCGGGTGACGCAGCGGGTGCCGCAGATCTGCGGCATTCACCACGTGCACGTCTGGGGGCTCACGCCGCAGTACCTGATGCTCACCATGCACATCATGATCGAGCGCGACCACGGCGATGCGACGGCGGTGGTACGCCGGGTAAAAACCCTCCTGAGCGACGAGTTCGGCATCCGCCACTCCACCATCGAAGTCGAAACCGGCGAATGCGCCGACGGCGGCTCCTGGTAGGAGCCCGTCTCACGGGCGACACGGCGCTAACGGATGCGGTCGCCGGGAGACGGGCTCCGACAGGTCTGCGGATTTGCTGCTACAGTCTTTGATGTACACCGGATGCTAATCCACACCGTATAGACGACTCACTGGATGAGGCCACAACCGGGCGGCACAAGGGACGCCGTTGACCATGAGGTGACGTATGGCCCGACAGCTCATAGTGGTTCTCCTGACCGGCATATCGGCTCTAGCGGCCGCTGATCCTCCCGCACCCTGTACCGGCGAGAGTCACAACTTCCTTGTCGAGGTGACAAGCCCGGGCGGTGAGCCCGAGAATTTCGAAGGCGTGATTGCCTGGCAGGGAGAACTCGAGGTCATCAAGGCGACGACGCCATACCGACTGGAGTTTTCCGCGGCCCGACTCATCGCGATGTTCAGCAGCGATACGCGGATAACCGCTTCGCTCTATGTCCAGAACGGAGATGGAACGGAATTGGTTGGCTACATGACCGATCTAAAACCGGCCATTTACGAGAGCGTTTCCTGCAAGGAGCCGTTGCTGCGGGCATTCGGGCGTTATTGAGGCTGGCCTGCTGCCCGTCTCAAGGCGACTGGTCCGGCCGCGCCCGTGAGAAGGGCGCCTGCAGATCAGGTCTCGGGGTGGACGATGCCGATGTAGGGGAGTGTGCGGTTCTGCTCCGCGTAGTCCAGGCCGTAACCCACCACCCATTCGTCCGGGATGCTGAAGCCGACGTAGTCGAGCGTCACGTCCACCTCCGCGCGCTCCGCTTTGTGCAGCAGCGTGCAGGTGCGAACGGAAGCCGGCCGATGCGAGCGGAGCAGGTCCATGAGGTAGTGCAGCGTGTGGCCGGTGTCGACGATGTCCTCGACGATCAGGACGTGCTTGCCTTCTATGTTGCCGCGCACGTCCATCACCAGCCGCACCGCGCCGCTCTGCACGCTGCCGCCGCGGTAGCTCGATACGGCGATGAACTCGATGGTCCTCGGGATCGTGAGCCGCCGCGCGAGGTCCGCGAGAAAGATGAAGGAACCTTTGAGCACGCCGACGAGCACGAGCGGCGTTTTGTCGGCGTAGTCGGATGAGATCTTCGAGGCGAGCTCGTCGACGCGCTTCGCGATATCGGCTTCGCTGATGAGTTCTTCGGGTTGGGCGTTCAAGTTCGCGACCTCATCGAACATCGATGCCGTTGTAGGGCATCGCAGTATATCAATATCGATGCCGACTGAAGTTTGCGGTTGCCGACGCCGTCCTTGCCGAACGGGTCGGGCCTTGGGGGTTGGCGGCGCCGTGACCGGGGGGTGCCCTTTGCGGAATGGCTCCCTCCGGGACCTTTGGTCCCTCCGGTCCGCTTTATTTCCGCAAAGGGCACCCCCCGGTCACGGCGCCGCCAACCCCCAAGGCCCGACCCGTTCGGCAAGGAC
>DATABW010000049.1:0-1733 GCA_036259375.1 Woeseiaceae bacterium | reverse complement strand
CCCCCCCACGGGGCTGGTGAACAAGGTCTACGATCAGGCCGCGGTCGTCAGCGCCAACGTCGGCAACACGCTGCCGGTCGTCGGTGCCGTCGTCGCCGGACCGCAGGTCGCGGCAGCGCTGCTGATCTTTTCGCAGATCTTCAAGAAGCCGCTGCAGGAAATGGGGCAGGTCTATTACGGTATAGAGGGAACCTGGGAAGACCCGGCAATGGACGTTATCGATCCGGCTGCGTTCGCGAAGGTCAGCGACCTCGCCGGCTGCATCGAAAAAACGGACTCCTGAGGCGAATCGCCTGTCAAACACACGCATTCGGATGAGAAAAGATTGACCATGAATGATGAACAAGCAGTGGACACCGTCATGTCGCGGGTGCTCGCCCCGGCCGGGCTGGAGGAGCAGCATCTCCGCAAGGCGCTCGCCACCATAAACCGGCGGGATGTCGATGCCGCGGATCTCTACTTCCAGCTCAGCCGGCAGGAAAGCTGGGCTGTGGAAGACGGGATCGTCCGGGAGGGCAGCTTCCACGTCGAGCGCGGCGTCGGCGTGCGCGCCGTCAGCGGGGACAAGACGGGATTCGCCTGCTCCGACGAGCTGGTGCTGCCGGCGCTCGAACAGGCGGCCGGAGCGGCACGCGCCATTTCGAGGCACGGGGAGTCGAAAACGGTGAGGGTGTCCTCCCGTTTACCGACACCGGCGCTCTACCCGGCAATCGATCCCACGAGCAGCGCGCGCGACGAGCAGAAGACCGCCCTGATCGGCGAGCTCGATCGGGCGGCGCGCGCACTCGACCCGCGCATCGAGCAGGTGATGGTGAGCCTCGTCAGCTGCCAGGACCTCATCCTGATCGCCGCCGCCGACGGTACCCTGGCTGCCGACGTGCGGCCGCTGGTCCGGCTGAATATCAGCGTCATCATCGAAGCGAACGGCCGCCGCGAACAGGGCTATGCCGGCGGCGGCGCCCGGGCGGGCCTCGACTGGTTTCTCGGGAGCGACCGCCCGATCGCCTTCGCGCGCGAAGCCGTGCGGCAGGCGCAGGTGGCACTGGAGGCCGAGCCGGCGCCGGCGGGCACGATGCCGGTCGTACTCGGCGCCGGCTGGCCCGGCATCCTCCTCCACGAGGCGGTGGGCCACGGACTCGAAGGCGACTTCAACCGCAAGGGCACCTCCGCGTTTACGGGCATGGTGGGGCAGCGCGTGGCCTCTCCGCTGTGCACTATCGTGGACGACGGCACGCTGCCGAATCGCCGCGGCTCGCTGGCCGTTGACGACGAGGGCACGCCAGGACGCTGCAACGTGCTCATCGAGGAAGGCATCCTGCGCGGCTACATGCAGGACAAGCTGAACGCGCGGCTCTCCGGCGTCGAGCCGACCGGAAACGGCCGGCGCGAATCGTTTGCGCACGCGCCGATGCCGCGCATGACCAATACCTACATGCTCGCGGGGCCGCACGACCCCGAAGAGATCATCCGCTCTGTCAAAAAAGGCTTGTACGCGCCGAACTTCGGCGGCGGGCAGGTGGACATCACGTCGGGCAAGTTCGTGTTCTCGGCCAGCGAGGCGTACCTCATCGAGGACGGCAAAGTGACCCGTCCGGTGAAAGGCGCGATGCTGATCGGCGACGGTCCCGACGTGCTCGGGCGGATTTCCATGGTCGGCAACGACCTGAAGCTGGACGATGGCGTCGGAACCTGCGGAAAGGACGGCCAGTCGGTTCCCGTCGGGGTGGGACAGC
>DATABW010000048.1:0-6735 GCA_036259375.1 Woeseiaceae bacterium | reverse complement strand
GCGACCGGAGCGGGTGCCAACGTACTTTCCTGCGGCTTTACACCCGTCGCGCGTGAGACGGGCTCCTACAATGCCTCGTACTCGCCGGATTCTTCCACGACGTAAGGCTCGCCGAGGAAATCTTCCTCGAACAGGTAGAGGCGTGTGCCCTCCGGCGCCGTGAGTTCCACGAACGCGCCTTCGAAGCCGGGGAAGGGCTCTTTCCTCATGCCGTGCAGCTCGATAAGGGAAAGCAGGGCTTCGCGGTCCTGGCATTTGAAACAGAGAGAGGGCTGTCTCAGCGCGATGCTTTCGGAAAGGCCGAGCGCCATGCCATCGGTGTCGAAGCGCATGTGCGTGGTGGGTTCCTCTCGCAGTCGGAGGAGAACGGGCGCGAGGGGCGCCCAGAACCGGCCCGTGTGCATCGCATCGCGAACCGGTAGCGTCGTCTCGAACCACTCGCCGCACAGGGAACGGGGAAGGTCTTCCAGCGGCGGGGAGAACGTGCGGGCCTCGAGCATTGCGATCATGTGGCCGTCGCGGTCGGCGAAACCGAGCTGGTTGAACTCGTCGCGGTCGGCCTTGAGGTAGCGAAAATCGAAACCGTGATCGGCCATGGCTCGGGCGTGCTTCGCGACTTCGGGATGCACGAAAGTGAGCGCAGGGCTGTCGAACTCGAGGTCGTGCAGGCCGATGCAGAGATCGCCGTCGCTGACGACGGCATAGCGGTGCTTCCAGACGTCGCCGATCGTGAGCTCCGCGAACCCGAGCGTTTTGTAGAACGCGAGCGATCCGAGAATGTCGGGCGTGCGAACGCTGAACTCGAGAAACCGGCCGAGCAGGTTCACGAGGCGCCGCCTGCGTCAATGCGCGGCGGCCCCGGGGGAGCACGCGGCGCTTCCGGACGATTGCCGGAAGTGTCCGGCGCGTACCGCGCGATGAGCCCGCCCAGGAATTCGACATGCTCCGGGCGCTCATTCAGCGCCGGTATGTACCGGAGTTCGCCACCGCCTGCCGCGTTGAACGCCTCTGCATAGCGAAGCCGCACTTCCTCCAGCGTCTCCAGGCAATCCACCGCAAAGCCGGGGCAAACCGCGTCGACCTTCTGCATACCCTTCCTCCCCCAGGAAGCTATCGTGTCCTCGGTATACGGCTCGAGCCACGCCTGGCGCCCGACCCTGGACTGGAACGCGACTTCCCATTCATCCTGGCCGAGACCCAGTGCTTCCGCCACGAGCTTGGCCGTTGTCCGGCACTGCTCCGCGTAAGGATCGCCCTTCTCGACCATTCGCCGCGGCAGACCGTGGAACGAGAACAGCAGGCGCTCGCCGCGACCGTAGCGTTCGCGGAACTCGCGAACGCTACCCGCAATCGCCGCAATATAACCCGTCTCGTCATGATATTGGTCGATGAACGTCACGCCTGGAACACGACGACGCGCCGCGAGCGCTCGCGCCAGGCGATCGAACGCGGATCCGGTCGTCGAAGCGGCGTACTGCGGGTAGAGCGGCAGCGCCACGATGCGGCCGGCACCCTGCTCCTCGAGCTTTTGCAGTGCGCTGTCGATGGAAGGTTTGCCGTAGGACATCCCGAGCTCCACGACAACGCGTCGGTCCAGCCGCTGCGTAAGCGCTGCCTGCAACGCGCGGGCAAGATCCAGCGAATGGAAGAGCAGGGGAGAGCCTCGCTCCGTCCAGATTTGACGGTACATCGCCGCGGAACGGGCCGGGCGCACCCGCAGAACGAACCCGTGCAAGACGGGAAACCAGAGCCACGGTGGCAGCTCCACCACGCGCGTGTCCGAGAGAAATTGCCTCAAATACCGGCGCAATGCTGCAGGCGTCGGCGCATCGGGTGTGCCGAGGTTGACGACGAGCACGCCCAGCGTTTCGCCACCATCGTGCACGGCAGGGGAGCCCGTCTCACGGGCGACCAGCGGTGTCACTGCGCCCTCCTTGGGATTTCCGAAAAAAATCTACTGAACCGCCCGTGGACACCAGTGTCGTGGTGACACAGCGACGCAACTCCGGCCCATCACGCGGCTTGCGGCGCGGCTTCCATGATCGCCACGACGCCCATGCCGCCGGCCGTGCAGACCGACACCAGGCCGCGTCCCGAGCCGCGTTCCTGCAGCAGCTTCGCCATTGTCGCGACGATTCTCGCGCCGGTGGCCGCAAACGGATGCCCCATCGCGATGCTGCCGCCCTTGATGTTGAGCTTGTCGCGGTCGACCTCCCCCAACGGCTCCGAGCGGCCGAGCTTGTCGCGGCAGAACGCCTCGGACTCCCAGGCCTTCAAAGTGGCCAGCGTCTGCGCGGCGAAGGCTTCGTGGATCTCGTAGAAGTCGAAGTCCTGCAGGGAGAGGTTTGCGGCTTCCAGCATTTCGGAAACGGCGTAAGCCGGCGCCAGCAGCAGTCCCTCGGCGTCGATGAAATCCACGGCGGCGACGCGGCAATGGGTGAGGTACGCCGCCACCGGCAGGCCCCGGCTGTTCGCCCAGTCTTCCGAGGCCAGCAGTACCGCTGCAGCTCCGTCTGTGAGCGGCGTGCTGTTGCCGGCTGTCAGCGTGCCGCTCCCGCGTCCGCCGAAGGCCGGCTTGAGCCTGGCAAGTTTCTCCATGGACGTGTCACGGCGGATATTGTTGTCCTGCCCGACGCCGCGAAACGGCACGACCAGGTCCGTATAGAATCCTTCGTCGTAGGCTTTGGCTGCGTTCCGGTGACTGGCGAGCGCGAGCTCGTCCTGCTGCTCGCGCGGCACGTCGTAATCATTCGCGGTCCGTTCCGTGTGCTGACCCATCGACAGGCCGGTCCTTGGTTCAACGACGCCGGGGAACTCGGGCAGGAAATGCGTCGGCCGCAGGCGAAGCCAGGGCTTGAGCTTGTCCATGAAGCGCTTTCCCCTATGGCTCTCCATAAGGATCGAGCGGTAGTCGTCCGGGTAGACGATCGGCGCGTCGCTGATCGAGTCCGTGCCGCCGGCGATGCCGGCTTCGATCTGCCCCAGGGCAATCTTGTTGCCCAACGAAATGCAGGCTTCCAGGCTCGTGCCGCAGGCCCGCTGCAGGTCGACGCCGGGCGTCTTCAGCGACAGCCCGGAACCGATGACGCACTCGCGCGCGAGGTTGTAATCGCGCGAATGCTTTATAACCGCGCCAAGCGCCACGTCGCCCAGTACTTCGCCCTTCAGCCCGTACCTTGTGACCATCGCCGAGAGCGCTGCCGTCATCATGTCCTGGTTGGAGCAGCCGGCGTAACCGGTGTGCGCCCGGCAGAACGGAATCCGTAGTCCGCCTATCACGGCGACTCGCCTGGCCCGCCCGTCGTGCAGCATGATCTTCTCCGTCGTAAAAGCCGTGGAGCGCTTGCTAACTGTACACTACCGCGCTTTGTTCATGAACGCAGGCACCGATGGCGACATTTGCTTCCAGCCGATCGTGGATCGAAGAGGTGAGGCGCCTGTTGCGGCTGGCCGGGCCGCTCATGGTCAACAGTCTCTCGATCGCCGGCATGCAGTTTGCAGATGCCGTCATGGCAGGCCGGCTCGGCGCCCGCTCACTGGCGGCAGTGGCCGTCGGTGCAAGCGTGTGGTTCCTCGGGTTCACGATGTGCCTGGGGCTGCTGATGGCAATCTCACCCATCGCGGCGCGGCACTACGGTGCGGGCGAGTCCGCGCTGATCGGGCGCTATACGCGCCAGGGGATGGTGCTCGGCATCGCGCTCGGGCTGGGAGTTCTCGGCGCCGCGTACGCATTCGTCGAGCCGGTGCTGGCTTATCTCGACATCGACAGCGGTTTCCGCGGCCTCACCATCGATTACGTGCGGGCGATCATGCTGGGTGCGCCGGCGATTTGCGTGTTCCTCGCATTACGCTTCACCACCGAGGGGATCGGCTTCACGCAACCGATCATGTACCTGTCCCTGTTCGCGCTCACCTGCAACGTGTTCCTCAACTGGGTGTTCATCTACGGGCATTTGGGAGCGCCTGCCATGGGCGCCGTCGGTTGCGGCGTTGCCAGCGCCATCACGATGTGGCTCATGATGTTCATTCTCGGCGCTTTCGTGTACGCGCATCCGCGCTATCGGCCATTGGAGATCTTCAAGAAGGTGCCCGCGGTGCGCTTGCCGGTGCTGCGCGAGATCCTGGTGCTCGGCGCGCCGATTGCCGTCACGATCACGGCGGAAGCGGGACTGTTCTCCGCGGTGTCGATCCTGGTCGGCACGCTGGGCGCCGAGATCACGGCGGCGCACCAGATTGCCATCAATTTTGCGACCACCACTTTCATGGTGCCGCTCGCGTTGAGCTCCGCGACGACTATCCGGATCGGCCATGCATTGGGCGCCGGCAATCCTCGTGCGGCGCGCTACAGCGGAGAGATCGGTATCGCCGTTTGCGCCGCATTCATGACGTGTTCGGCCCTTTTCCTTCTGCTGTTCCGGGATGCCGTAGTGCTGCTCTACACTTCCGATCAGTCGGTGCGCGCGATCGCGGTCAGCTTGCTGTTGATGGCTGCGATCTTCCAGATCGCCGACGGCATCCAGATTGGCGCGGCGGGCGCGCTGCGGGGCTACAAGGACACGCGGGTGCCGATGGTGATCAATACCTTTGCCTACTGGGCGCTGGCGTTTCCGCTGGCATACCTGGCGGCGGTTACGTACAGCGCGCCGCCGGCGTACATCTGGGCGGGATTCGTGCTCGGGCTGTCCGTTGCGGCGATCCTGCTGACGTTTCGCTTCCGAAAGGTTTCCAAAGCTGCGTTGTAGGCAACCCCGCGTTCCGGGCGAGGCCACGTTACCCATCTTGAGCACGGCCCGTAATTCGGGCTATTACGACGCGGATTTCACCCCTGCCCGAAGGTCATCGTGTCGCCTGCGAGGTACTCTTCTTCCTCGGGAGTGTTCTCGCGCCCGAGCAGTTTGTTCCGGTGCGGGAAGCGCCCGAAACGATCGATGATGTCACGGTGCAGCTCGGCGAACTGCACCACGGTCTCGAAAGTTTCGTGATACGTCGGAGACACCGCGTCGGCCAGCTTGCGGAAGATCTCCACCGACTTCGCCTGCACCTTGCGCGATTCGGCATGTTGTAACGGCATGTAAAAGAACACGCGCTGGATCGGCGGGAGGCCCATGTCCTTTTTCTCCATCGCGCCTTCGACGCACAGCTTCAGTGCGACCTTGTCCTTTGCGAAAGCCGCGGCCGTGCCGCGGTAAATGTTGCGGCGGAACTGGTCGAGCAGCAGGATCAGGGCCAGCCGCCCCTGCGGTTCGCGCGCCCAGTGGTCCAGAGCTCCATTCGACGCCGCCTCCACGTCGCCGGAGAATTCCTTTTCGATCTCGTGATCGAAAACCGGATTCTCGCCGAACCAGACTTCCATGCGGCCGTCGATCTGCGGGGCCGTGAGCTCATGTTCCTTGAACCAGAACGACAGCACGCGGCTGATGCGGAGATGATCGTCGTCGGTTATGGTGGCGTCCATGCTTTCGCTGAGTAGTTTGACTGCCATTCCACCGGTCCGTTTGCGAGTGCCGTTGCCTCATTATAGAGCGTTAATGGCTGCGGCTGTGCTGGCAGGCTGCAGCCCGCCAAGCCCGCCGGAGGCGGCGATCCGGGAGTGGCTGGAAGCAGCGGAAACCGCAGTCGAGGAGCGCGATCGCAGCCGTTTGGTTGAAATGATCGCGGAGCACTACGTCGATGCCCGGGGCAACGACCGCGAATCCGTGAACCAGCGGCTGAGGCTCTACTTCCTGCGCAACCGCGAGATCATCGTCGCTTCCCGTATCGAGGAACTGGAGGTCATCGGCGGCACGGCAGCACAGGTCGTAGTGACGGCCGGCCTGGCGGGTGCCGATGGGAATGCTTTCGGCCTCCGGGCCGACGTGTGGCGCCTGGATCTGGAGCTGGTGCAGGAGGAGGGGGAATGGCTGTTGATCGGGGCGCAGTGGAGCGAACTTTGAGGATCGCGACCCACCGGTGAGTCATTCCCCGATTGGCAGCCGCACTTCGAAGCTCACGCCGCCTTGCACGTTGAAGCCTTCGATCGTGCCGCCGTGCCCCACCGCGATGAGGCGCGCGATGAACAGCCCCAGTCCGAGGTGCTTTCCGGCGTCTTCCGGCCGCACCGACACCATGGAATCGAACAGTTGCGCGCGCATTTGCTCGGGCAGCGCCGGGCCGGGGTTGGTGACGCGAACGACGTAATCTGCGTCATCGACTGAAAGGCTGGTCACGATCTCGTCGCCCGTGCGGCTGAAGCCGACCGCGTTGTCCGCGAGCTTGTCGAGCATCTGCACGATCAGCTCGGGCGAGCCGTGAAACGCCGCGTCCCCGAGGATCGAGTCGAAGCGAAACTTCCGCTCCGGCCAGGCATCCGCATAGGCGCTCGTTGCCGCTGCCAGGGTCTCGCGCAGGTCGAATACTTCCGGCTCGGCATGCTCGATCAGCTCTTCCACGCGGCTTGCCTCGCTCATCGCGGAGAGGATTTTTTGCAGCCTCTCCGCGCCTTCCCTCGCCCGCGCCGTGTAGCGGGCGCCTTCTTCGCTGAGCGGTTCGTGCTCCAGGTTCTCGAGCGACGACTTGACGATCGTGAGCGGCGTGCGCATTTCATGCGACAGCTTCGAGGCGAGGCTCCTGAGGTACGCGTTGTATTCGCCGAGCTGGCGCAGCACGCGGGAAAAGCTGCGGGAAAGATCGCCGATTTCGTCCCGCGCATCACCGCTGGGAAGTTCGGCGCGCACCGCATCCCGGTCCAGCGCGTGC
>DATABW010000047.1:0-3513 GCA_036259375.1 Woeseiaceae bacterium | reverse complement strand
TAGAAACCGTACCGGACGTGGAATTCGGGCGGCGGCTGTGGCAGCTCGACGGGCTCGCGGACGATGACGTCGCGCGTGCCATGGGTTTCCTGCGGCAGCAGGCGACCGGCAGCGAGTTCCTGCCGCTGCACCTGCACCGCGTGGTCGCCATCTCGGTGGCGCTGCGGACCGCCGATACCTTCCGCGTGTGGAGCCTGGGAGACCGCGATTCCGACGAGAAGGAACTGGTGCAGCGCTTCTTCGACGGCATCGAGCGCTATGCACCGGAACTGATCTCCTGGAACGGCAGCGGTTTCGACCTGCCGGTCCTGCACTATCGAGCGCTTCGGCACGGGATCCAGGCGCCACGTTACTGGGAGACCGGCGACGGTAACCGGGAGTTTCGCTACAACAACTACCTCAGCCGTTTCCATTGGCGGCACCTGGACCTGATGGACGTGCTGTCGGCATTCCAGGGCCGCGGCCGCGCAAGCCTCGACCAGATCGCGCTGCTGCTGGGATTCCCCGGCAAGCTCGGCATGAGCGGCGATCGTGTCTGGCAGGCGTGGCTCGACGGCGGCATCGACGACATCCGGAACTACTGCGAAACGGACGTGCTGAACACCTATCTCGTGTACCTCCGGTTCGAGTACATGCGCGGCAAGCTGGATGCCGCCGACCTCGAGCGCGAGTTCGAACTGGTCCGGACGAGCCTCGCGGCTACCGCCGCACCGCACCTGGACGCATTCCTCGCAGCCTGGGCAGCGGGCGTCTGAAGCGATGGCCAGACGCCAACCCGAAACGGCCTGCATCGATTCCGTCAGTCACGACGGCAAGGGCATTGCTGCAATCGGCGGCAAGAAGGTATTCGTGCCGGGCGGCCTGCGCGGCGAAACGGTACGCATTCTTCGGCGAAAGCAGCGGAAAAGCTTTGACGAAGCGGAACTGCTGGACGTGCTGGAGCCATCCCCGGCTCGCATTGCGCCGCGCTGCCGCGCGTTCGGCGTGTGCGGCGGCTGCGCGCTGCAGCACCTGCCGGCCGAGGAGCAGCGCAACATCAAGTTCCGCGCGTTACAGGAGAATCTTGCACGCATCGGCGGCATTGCACCGGAGCGCTGGCTGCCGGCGCTCTACGATTCCGCCTCGGAATGGGGCTACCGCCGGCGCGCGCGCCTCGCCGTCCGGGACGTCGCCGCGAAAGGCCGGGTCCTCGTCGGCTTTCGCGAGCAGCACGCGCCCTATATCGCCGACATGCTGCGCTGCGAGGTGCTGGCGCCGCCGCTCGACGGCTTGATCGAGCCCCTGAGCTCCCTGGTCGGCGATCTCACGATCCGCCGGCGAACCCCGCAGATCGAGGTGGCGCTCGGCGACAACGCGGCCGAACTCGTATTCCGCGTGCTGGACCCGCCGACGCCGGAGGACGAAGCAAAGCTAGTCCGCTTCGCGAGGGAACACGGTCTTCGTATTGCGTTGCAGCCGGGTGGCCTCGACACGATCCGCCGTTTGTACCCTGCGGAAGCGGAACCGCTTTTTTACGCGTTGCCCGGCTACGACCTGGAGATGGAATTCGAAGCAACGGATTTCGTGCAGGTCAACGGTTCGGTGAACCGGCTCATGATCGACCGCGCGCTGGATCTGCTGGACCTGAAGGCATCGAATCGCGTGCTGGATCTTTACTGCGGCATCGGGAATTTCTCCCTGCCGCTTGCCCGCCGCGCTGCCGGCGTGCTGGGGATTGAAGGGGAGGCGCGGATGGTGGCGCGCGCCGCCGCCAATGCGGCGCGCAACGGCATCGACAACGCCGAATTCCGGGTTGCGGATCTCTCCAACGTAGACGGGCGGGAGTCGTGGCTCAACAAGGCCTGGGATAGGGTGCTGCTCGACCCGGCCCGCAGCGGCGCGGCGGAAGTGATCCGCTACCTGGGCCGGACGGGAGCGCCGCGCATCGTTTACGTCTCCTGCCATCCGGCCACGTTGGCGCGCGACGCCGCTGCGCTCGTCCGGGAGCAGGGTTACCGGCTGGAGGCGGCCGGGATCGTTGACATGTTTCCGCATACCGGTCACGTCGAAGCCATCGCATGTTTCGCCAAAATATAGTACAAATAAGCAATTACCGAATCTTTGGAGAATAGCTCTCAAGCGCGGAACCATGGCACTCGGACCGGTCATGCTGGATGTGGAGGGGCTCACGCTAACCTCGGCCGATCGTGCGCTCCTCGCCGAACCCGCGGTGGGCGGTCTCATCCTGTTCAGCCGCAACTACGCGTCCCCCGCGCAACTGGCGGACCTCGTCGCCGCCGCGCGGGCCGTCCGCAAGCCGCCGCTACTGATTGCCGTGGATCACGAGGGAGGGCGGGTACAGCGCTTCCGCGACGGCTTCAGCCGGCTGCCGCCGATGCGCCGCCTCGGACAGCGCTACGACGACGATCGAGAAGAGGCGCTGGAGCTCGCGAAGACGGCGGGCTGGCTGATCGGTGCGGAGCTGCGCGCGAGCGGTGTCGATCTCGCGTTTGCGCCTTGCGTCGATCTCGACTGGGGCGTGAGCGAAGTCATCGGCGACCGTGCCTTTCACCGCGACCCCGGCGCCGTGTCCGAGCTCGCTGCCGCTTTTTGCCGCGGCATGAAGAGCTCGGGTATGGCCCCGATCGCCAAGCACTTCCCCGGCCACGGCGCTGTCGTCGCAGACTCGCACGAGCGCTTGCCGGTGGACCGGCGGCCGTATGGCGAGCTCCTCGACGACATGCAGCCCTATGAAAAACTGATCGGGCACCGCCTGCTCGCCGGGGTCATGCTGGCGCATGTCGTGTATGCGGAAACCGATCGGCTGCCGGCCGGCTTTTCGCGCTACTGGATCGTGGACCAGCTGCGCTCGCAGATAGGCTTCGACGGCGCGGTGTTTTCCGATGATCTGAGCATGAAAGCGGCGGGTGCGTTCGGCTCGATGCCGGAGCGGGCGGAACTCGCGCTGGCTGCGGGATGCGACATGGTGCTCGTCTGCAATGACCGGCGGGCGGCGCGCGCCACGGTCGAAGCGCTGCGCGACTACTCGAACCCGCTGTCTCTCGTGCGCCTCGCGCGTCTGCACGGCACCGGCGCCGTCCTGCGGGAGACGCTCCTCGCGAGCGACGAGTGGCAGGCGGCCGTTGATGTCATCGGGAGCTGGCTGGAGCGCCCGGCACTCGAATTGAATGCCTGATGCCCGCCGGCACTCGCCCGATCCCGTGACGCAGCGCACGACTACCTGTGCGATCGTCGCCGGCAGCGGCTTCGGGAGCCTCGCCGAAGGTGCGGGTCGGCGTCTCGTCACCGCCTACGGAGCGCCGTCGGCACCGGTGAGGGAGCTCGAAATCGGCGGCCGCGCGGTACTCTTCCTGGCCAGGCACGGCGATGCTCTTGCCATCCCGCCGCACCGGATCAACTACCGGGCCAACGCGATGGCGCTGAAGCTCGCCGGGGCGGAAACGGTCCTCGCGCTCAACACCGTCGGCACCATCCGGGCGCAGCACGCGCCGGGCACGCTGGCGGTACCGAACC
>DATABW010000046.1:0-2275 GCA_036259375.1 Woeseiaceae bacterium | reverse complement strand
CTATGGCGGCATCGGCGAGCGCGCCGCCGATGCTGACGCGTTTCGCGCCGGCGGATGCGAGTTCGTCCACCGTCACGTTCAGCAAGAAAGGCGCAAGCACGTTCACCGGCTTATCGACGGACCGGCAAACCTCCCGAACCTCGTCGAGCGTCTTCAGCCCCGGCGCGTAGAGCACGTCCGCGCCGGCCTCGGAATAGGCCTGCAGACGGCGGATCGTATCGGCGAGATCCGGCGGGCCGCGCAGCAGGTTCTCGGCGCGCGCCGTCAATGTGAACGGGAAATCCAGCGACCGCGCGGCTTCCACGGCGGCGCGCACGCGCTCGACGGCGAGTTCGAATTCATACAGGGCGGTGCCACTCCAATCCTCGATGGAGCCCCCCACCACGCCCGCTTCCGCCGCCAGGACGATCGTCCGGGCGGCGGTTGCGGGATCGTCGGCAAAGCCGTTTTCCAGGTCCGCGCTGACCGGTATCCCGGTCGCCGCGGAGAGGGCTCGGCAGTGTTCGAGCTTTTCCTCGAGAGTGACCGAGCCGTCCAGTCGCCCCAGTGACTGGGCGAACCCGGAGCTGGTGGTCGCCAGCGCCTCGAAGCCGAGGCCTTCCAGGAGGCGCGCCGAGCCGGCATCCCACGGATTGGGAATGACGAAAGCTCCGGTGCGCTGGTGCAGCGCACTGAAACGTTCCGCTTTCGCCGATTGCGTGATCAAAGGAACGTATAGGTTACGCCCAGCGTGATCATCGCCACCTCGTCAGTCCCGTCCACCTCGAAGCGCTCGTACTCGAGTCTCCCGGCCAGGCTGCCGAGGCGCGCCTGGACACCGGCGCCCCAGGCAAAATCGGTGCCTGACTCGCTGTCGCTGAAACTCACGCCGCCGAAATTGACTCTGCCGTCGGCGTCCCACCGAATCGCGCCGACCTTGCCGAACACCTCGACGAACGGTGCCGACAGGAAGCCGACTGCAAACGCATCGATGCCGGTGAGTTCGTACTCACCGCCAAGCGCGTCGTCACCGGCGTTGACGCCACCGAAATCGACGTAGTTTCCTTCGACCGCGAACCAGTCGAGCAGGCGCATGCCGGCGATGAGCTTCCAGCCATTGTCGTCATCGTCGATGCTGAAGTCGGGCGCGTCCTCGACAAATTCGCTGCTGGTGTCGAGACTGGTGCGGGTAATGCCGCCGCCGAGATAAAAACCGCTGTCTTGCGCGTAAGCGCCGGTCGTCCATAGCAGCATAGCTGCACATCCGAGGATTGCTGATCTCATGAGAATCTCCATATACACCTGAGGAACGTAACAAAGAACGCCGCTGTCCCCAGACTAGGTCCTTCAACCGGATCAGCTCCACGCACCCGAACGGCGGTTCACGCCGAAGATTACTACAAGGCCCCTCGGTTTGGCATCGTTGTGTCAGGAAATTGCGGCCTATCAAGGTCTTGTAAACATTTCACTGGTATGCATGGCTGAGGTAAAGCGGACCGTCGACCGTCAATTGCAGGTTCGACCATAGCGCCGCATCCAGCGACTGCGCGGTGAACGTGGAGGCGCCGCTCGCACTGCCCTGGCGCATGTGCGACATCATCGCTTTCTGCACGCCTCTCCACGCATCGTACACAAACGCAAGCTGGTGCGGCGGTAGCTCCGGTTTGCCCGGCTGTGGTCCCGGATAACACTCGGCGAGATCGCCGCTCCAGCAGTAATTGCCAGGGTGGGGCGGATACCAGCCGATCGTCAGCCCGAGATCGGCCAGCGCGCGGGTGAACGCCGAGGTCGCGACTTCGACCGTGCGCAGGCAGGCCTGCCGGTAAGCCAGTGCGCTTGCCTGCAGGGATGACGCGGACTTGGGCTGCGGCAGTTCCGGCTTGTATTCGGTCGCCGCCCGGTAGACGCTCTCGTGCACGAGTGCGGCCAGCGTAGAACAGCCGTCATCCGAACGCGCCGGCTGCGCGATTGTCAGGGACCCTGCCAGCAGCAGGGCGAGGCCCGTCGCAATATTTCCCCTTGCCATACGGATCCCTCCTCAGAAAAATGTACGAGGCGAGGATCGGCCGGCCGGGGGCTCTCTGACATCGGTTTTTCGGGGCAAAACGACTGCAAACTCCCCCGGCAAATCGTGTATCGTGACCGTCCTGCCGCGCTGTCCCCGGCGCGACGCATACCAGAACCAGAACCGGATTCCCGCGGAGGCCGACATGACCACCCCACTCGACGTCCGACAGGCCGCGGGCCTGGCCGCCCTCGCCGAGGCGGCCGTGACCTGCGCTGCGAGTGAGAGCAG
>DATABW010000045.1:0-2272 GCA_036259375.1 Woeseiaceae bacterium | reverse complement strand
GCAAGTCCGGCACCGGGCTACTAGAATCGGGCGCTCATTCGCACGCCTAGAGGATTTCAGATGGGGTTCATGGCCGGGAAGCGCGCGCTCATCGTCGGGCTCGCCAGCAATCGTTCGATCGCCTGGGGAATCGCGCAGGCTTTCGCCCGCGAAGGCGCGGAACTCGCTTTCACCTACCAGAACGACAAGCTGAAACCGCGGGTCGAAACGATGGCCGCGGAGCTGGGATCGAAACTGACCTACCCGCTCGACGTGGCGGTCGACGCCGAGATCGATGCCCTGGCCGAGGCGCTCGGGAAGGACTGGGACGGCCTCGAAGTACTCGTGCACTCGGTCGGCTTTGCGCCGCGCGAGCAGCTTGCCGGTACCTATGTTGAAAGCGTGACGCGGGAAGGTTTCCAGATCGCGCACGATATCTCGAGTTACAGTCTTGCGGCGCTCGCCAAGACATTCCTGCCGATGATGGAGAACCGGCAATCGGCCATCCTGACGCTCACCTATCTAGGCGCGGTGCGGGCGGTGCCGAACTACAACGTCATGGGCCTGGCGAAAGCGAGCCTCGAGGCGAACGTGCGCTTCCTGTCGGCCGATCTCGCGCCGCGCGGCATTCGCGTCAACGGTATTTCCGCGGGGCCGATCAAGACCCTGGCGGCCGCCGGCATAGCGGGCTTTCGCAAGATGCTCGCGCACGTGGAGGAAGTATCGCCGATCCGGCGCAACGTGACGCCGGAGGACGTCGGCAATGCAGCCGCGTTCCTGTGCTCGGACCTGGCTGCCGGCATCTCGAGCGAGATCCTGTACGTCGACGGCGGCTACAACACCATCGGCATGCACCTCGACGACGCGGACCGCTGAGCAGCGTGTCGCCCGTGAGACGGGCTCCTGCAGGGGGGATGGAGCGTCAGCCCGCCGGCAGGATCGAGCGGTAGATCGACTCGTAGGCGGTGGTCATCCGGTCGGTGTCGAACTCGGCTGCGCGCGCGCGGTTTTCGCGGGCCATCGTATTGCGCAGCTGCGAATCGCTCAGCAGGCGCCGCAGAGCGCCCACCAGGGCTCCCGCGTCGTCCGGCGGGATGAGCAGCCCGTTGACGCCGTGCTCGACGACCTCCGGAATCCCACCCACGTTCGATGCTGCAATCGGCAGCCCGAATGCCATCGCGTCCAGCAGCGAGGATCCCAGGCCTTCGTACAGCGACGGGTAAACGAACAAGTCGAAGGCGGCGAGATACTCCTCGACGTTCTCGACGAACCCGGCGAATACCACGTTGTCGAGTCCCGCCGCGGCGCGCCGCAGGCGCTGCTCGTCGCGCCCTTCACCGACCAGCACGAAATGCACACCGGGGTCGGACTCGCGCATCGCGCGCGCCGCTTCGATGATCGTGCCCTGCCCCTTGTGGCTGTGATCGAGCTCGCCGAGGTGCCCGATGACGGTTTTGCCGGCCAGCCCCGGCAGTGCGCTGCGGCACTTTGAGTGGCCGTTGAGCATGTCGGCATGTGCATCGTGCACGACCGTGATCGCCATCCCCTCGTAACGGCAGGCGACGGATTCGGCGATGGATCCCGAGATCGCCACGACGCAGTCGGACGCGCGATACGCGCGCGTTCGCACGACCGAGCCGTTCTCCGCATGATGCAGGCGCCGCGTGAGCACATACGGCGTTCCCGACGAGATTTTCAGCAGCCAGCCGGCGTATACCGCACGCGCTTCGTGCGCATGCACCAGCGCGGAGCCGCGTGCGGCGACCGCGGCGTTCAACGGATTCGGCGGCACGTCGACGATCTCCAGCCCGGGCAGGCCCCGGCAGCGCTCCGTGAGCGCGCTGCCGCGCCGGACCACGAGCCGCTGCGGCCAGCCCCGCGCGGCCAAATCCCTGACCAGCAGCTCCGTCTGCCGCTCTCCGCCGCGGTAACCGGCGGACAGGTTGACGTGGCAGATCCGTTGCTGGCTCGCCTTGGAGCGGTCGGATTCCATCGTGGCCGGAAACCGGCGATTGCCGGCGTCGTTCCTCCTCCTGGTGGGGCGGCGGGCGCCGGGAAAGGGCTCGCGGCCTGGGGTGCTGGATGGCGTGACGACGGGATTTTACCGCTAAAGTCGCGCGCCGGCCTCAGGCCGCCCGGCGGATCGCGAGGTTGGTTTCCTCGCCGTCCAGCCGCGCCACGATCACGGCGCAGCAGGCGTCGCCGAAAATGTTCACGCTGGTCCGCACCATGTCGAGCACCCGGTCGAACACCAGCAGCACCCCGATCGCCTCGACCGGCAGGCCGATGGCTT
>DATABW010000044.1:0-2555 GCA_036259375.1 Woeseiaceae bacterium | reverse complement strand
CACGGTTCAGACCGCAGGCGGCGCCGACAGTTGCCTGGTGTGCTGACCGCGGGCGGGCTCAGGACACCCGCTACCCGGACGGTTGACGGGTGAACCAGTCCCGAGGATTGACCGGCTTGGCGTTCCGGCGGATTTCGAAGTAGAGGCTCGCCCGGGGCTGGCCCCCGCTCGCGCCCACCGTTGCGATGGCGTCGCCCGGCGCCACCCAGTCCCCCGTGCTTTTCAGGGTCGTCTCGTTATGGCCGTAGAGTGTCAGGTAGCCGCCGCCATGATCGACGATGACGAGCAGCCCCAGCCCGTCGAGCCAGTCCGCGAAGATCACCCGACCGTGATAGACCGACCGCACCTCCCGGCCGCGCGGCGCGGCGAGCACGACGCCGTTCCATTGCAACCTGCCGTTCGCTCGCGGCTGGCCGAACTCGTGCAATAACTGGCCCGCCACCGGCCACGTCAGGCGCCCTTTGAGGTCCTGGAACGGCTGGTCGGACGTGATGGGATAGTCCGAGAGTATGGCGGTCAACTCGGCGATGAGCCGCGAGAGGTCAGCTTCCTGCGCCGCCAGGCGTTCGATTTCCGCGCCGTCCTCGGCCAGCCTGGCCTTCAGCGATGCGAGCAGCTCCTGCCGCCGCTCCTGTGCCGCGGAAAGCTCGCGCAGCTCGGCATATCGGGCGCCCGCGAGCCGCGCCAGCCGGTCCCGTTCCGCGGCGGCTTCGTCCTGCAGTCGGGAGAGCGTCTGCAGCCGCGCCATGACCGCTTCGATATTGCCGCTGCGGTAATCGCTGAGGTAACGGTAGTAAACAAGGACGCGGCCCAGCGTCGACGGGTCCTGCTGGTTGAGGAGCAGGCGGATGCGTTCCTGGCTGCCGCCCATCCACGCTGCCCGGACCTGGGCGGCGAGCTGGTCCGTTTCGCCGGCCAGTTTCGCTTCCGCCGCCGCAATCCGCGCCTCGATTTCCCCGAGCTTCTCTTCGCTGTAGCGCTGCTCGGCCTCGAGCTCCCCGAGATGGATGCGCGTTTCCGAGATGCGCACCTCGGCCGCCTCCAGTTCCCCGGCGATGCGATCCCGCTCGGCGGCTCGTCGGTCCATGCGCGCCTTGAGTTCGCTGATGCGCGTGCGGACCTCCTGGAGCTCCCGCTCCTTGATCCGGACCTGCCCGTCGTCCTGCGGCGATGCGCCAGCGGGAAGCAGACACCACAGAAGTACCAGGAACGGCAGGCCGCGCTTCATGGAGCGGGAGTGTAGAACGTTTGCGCGCCGCGCAGAAACGGCGGCGACCCCGCGCCGGTTTGCTCGCTGGTATACTGCCCGTTTTGGCTCCTGCGCTTCCGCGCCGGCCCCGCCCGAAGCACTCGCCGACAGATGGAACAGTATCTCGAATTCACCGCCAATCACCCGCTGCTGGTCGGCGCGCTGCTGCTCTCGTTTTTCCTGGTTGTCTTTTCGGAGATCAAGCGCAAGGCGCGCGGCATCACCAGCCTCGAGCCGCAGGACGCGGTAAAAATGATCAATGCGGACGCCGTCGTCATCGATCTGAGGAGCCCCGAGGCGTTCGCGAAAGGGCATATCGTCAATGCGAGGAACATTCCAGCCGATGAGCTGGGGGAGAAGGGCGCGCTGCTCGAGAAATTCCGGTCGCGGCCGATCGTCACGGTATGCGAGGCGGGGATGACCTCCAGTCGCACCGTCGACAAGCTGCGCAAATCCGGCCTCGAGAACGTGTTCGGGTTGCGCGGCGGTATTGCCGCCTGGCAGCAGGCGAGTCTGCCGCTGGTCACCTCACAGAAGACCAAGAAGAAGAAAAAGTGAGCCGACGTCGGCCGTCGGTATGACTGCAACACCGAAAATCGAACTTTATGGGACGGAATTTTGTTCATATTGCACGGCGGCCCGCACGCTCCTGAAAAAGAAAGGGCTGGAATGGGAAGAGATCCGGGCTTCCGGTAACAGCGACGCGCGCCGGGAAATGGAAGCAAGGAGCGGCCGCCGCACGGTGCCGCAGATCTTCATCGACGGCCAGCCGGTAGGCGGCTTCGACGAACTGTACGCGCTGGACAAGAGCGGCGATCTCGACCGGATGCTGGGACGCGACACCTGAACGTGACGCCCGGTTAACGGACATCGGATTCAATCACAGGACGAGGAAATGGCAGAACAGGACAACAAACCCGCGGAACGGAAGATTTCCATCCAGAAGATCTACCTCAAGGATTTTTCCTTCGAATCGCCGCAGACGCCGCAGGTGTTTACAGAGGGCAAATGGGATCCGAAGACGAACCTGAACCTCCGCAGTACGCATAGCGCCGGCACGGGCGACAACCACGAAGTCGTGCTGACGATCACGGTCGAAACAAAGCACGAGGACAAGACGCTGTTCCTCATCGAGCTGCAGCAAGCCGGCCTGTTCTACATCACGGGCTATAACGAGGAGGAGTTTTCGGCAGTGGTCGGAAGCTTCTGCCCGAACGTGCTGTTCCCGTACGCGCGCGAGTCGATTGCCGGCATCGTGGCGAAGGGCGGGTTTCCCGAGCTACTGCTGCAGCCGATCAACTTCGAT
>DATABW010000043.1:0-5688 GCA_036259375.1 Woeseiaceae bacterium | reverse complement strand
GTTCCTGTCATCCGCGACGGTCAAGGAAATCCGGCGGCAAGTCCGCGTACGAAGCCACGATCGTATGGGCGTATTGCGACAAGGCCGCGGCCACGGCCTCTGCCCGGTTGCCGCGAATGGCAACCACCGTCATGCCGGCCGCGCGCGCGGCCTGGAGGCCCGCCTCGCTGTCCTCGAACACGAGACATTTCCGGGGCGCCACCTGCGCCCGCTCGGCGGCAAGGAGATAAGCTTCCGGGTGCGGCTTCGAATGCCGGACATCCTCCGCACCGACGATCACGCGGCACTGCGCGGAAAGCCCGAGCGAGTCGGCCACCACCTGAATTGTCGCCCGCGGGCTGGACGACACGATGCCCACCGCACAGCGTTGCGCAGCCGCGGTAAAGGCTTCGCGTGCGCCCGGGATCGCCGGCGGCAGCTCCCGCCGCAGCAGGTCGTGGAATTCCCGCTCGAAGCGGTCTGCCAGGGGCAGCCCGGCCAGCGCCGGGTAGTGTTCGGCGAGTATCGCCTCAACGCTGGCCCAGGTCTGGCCGTCGAACCGCGACAGCGGAAACGGCGGCGCCGGCAAATTTCGTTGATCGAGCAGCTGTTTAACCAGTGTTGCGGCCAGAGGTTCGGAATCGATCAGCGTGCCGTCCATGTCGAAGAACACGGCGTCCCATCCCGCTGCGGAAGCGCCGTTCATGCGCCGCGGTGGCGATAGAATTCGAGGGGCATCGGCTCCTCCGGCGGCCGGCCGAGAATCAGGTCCGCGGCCTTTTCCGCGATCATGAGCACCGGCGCATTCAGGTTTCCGTTGGTGATCGTCGGCATCACGGAGGCATCCACGACGCGCAGGGCCTCGATGCCGCGCACGCGCAATTCGGGATCGACCACCGCATCGCCGTCGCTGCCCATCCGGCAGGTCCCGCTCGGGTGATAGGCGCTCTCGCCGTCGCGCGCGACGAAATCGAGGATTTCGCCGTCGCTTTCGGTGGCGGCGCCCGGTGCCACTTCCTCGCCGCGATACGGATCGAATGCTCGCTGCGTCATGATGTCGCGCGTGCAGCGGATCGCCTCCACCCATTCGCGGCGATCTTTCTCCGTCGAGAGATAGTTGAAGCGCAGCCTGGGCGGCGCCAGCGGATCCCTCGAGACCAGGCGCACGCTCCCGCGCGAATCCGAATTCATCGGACCGACGTGCACCTGGTAACCGTGCCCGGAGTGCAGTGCCTCGCCGTTGTAGCGGATGGCCACCGGCAGGAAGTGATATTGCAGATTGGGAAATTCGACATCCTCGTTGCTGCGGATGAAACCGCCGGCTTCGAAATGATTGCTGGCGCCGGGTCCCTTGCCCCGCAGCAGCCAGTTGAGGCCGATGAGCGGCTTGCGCCATCGGCTGAGCTGTGGATAGAGGCTGACCGGTCGCTTGCAGGCGTACTGGATGTACACCTCCAGGTGGTCCTGCAGGTTTTCGCCCACTCCCGGCAGGTCCTGCTTCACAGGAATCGAGAGCTCCCGGAGGTGATCGGCGGGACCGACGCCGGAGAGCTGCAGGAGCTGCGGGGAGTTGAAGGCGCCGCCGCTCAGGATGATTTCGCCGCCTTCGGCGAGCTGTTGGCGGCCCTCCTTCCAAAATTCGACGGCGCACGCGCGGTCGCCGTCGAACAGGACCTTGTTGGCGCGCGCCTCGCACATGACCGTGAGGTTTTGCCGCTCGCGTATCGGGTGCAGGTAAGCTCTCGCGGCATTCCAGCGGCGGCCCCGGAAGATGGTGGCTTCGAAACAGGCAAAGCCTTCCTGCCGTTGGCCGTTGACGTCCTCGGTCAGCGGGTAGCCGGCCTGCTGCACGGCTTCGAAGAACGCGTCGAACAGCGGGTTGTCGCAAGCGGGTCTCGTCAGGTACAGCGGGCCGTCTGCGCCCCTCCACTGGTCGCCGCCCTCGAGGCAATGCTCCAGCCGCCGGAAATAGGGGAGGCAATGTGCGTAAGACCAGTTCTCCAGGCCGGGGCGTGCCGCCCATTCTTCAAAATTCAGGGGATTGCCGCGGATGTAGATCATGCCGTTGATGCTGCTGGAGCCGCCGAGCACCTTGCCACGCGGGTGATAAACGCGGCGGCCGTGCATGAACGGTTCCGGATCCGACTCGTACCACCAGTTGTAGTCGCGGCTCACGAGCGGGTAGCTCAGCGCCGCGGGCATGTGGATGCGGAAATCCCATCGGTGATCGACCGGCCCCGCTTCCAGCAGCAGGACCCGGCTGGTGGCATCGGCGCTCAGCCGGTTGGCGAGAACGCAGCCGGCGGATCCGCCGCCCACGATGATGAAATCGTATTCCTGAATGGCGTCGCCCTGGTTTGGAGTTCATGCCGGCGCCGTGCCGACCGGGGTGACCACCACCCATCTTACTGAACGCGCGTTTGCCGTCGACCGAAAGGCCCACAATACGAACCGCGCCTGCAGGGGCCCGTCTCACGCGCGACTTGAAAATGCCTGTCACCCCCGAGACGGGAGCCACTCTCAACCGATTGGTTGACTTTTGTGCCCACCTTCCGTTATTGTCAACCACATGGTTGAACAATCTTCCGCGCAGCTCGACGTCGTCTTCGGTGCGCTGGCCGATCCTACGCGCCGTGCGCTGCTGCAAAGCCTTGCCGCCGGCGACAAAAGCATCGGCGAGCTCGCGGCGCCGTTCGAGATGTCGCTGGAAGCCGTGTCGAAGCACATCCGGGTGCTGGAAAGAGCGGGGCTCGTGAAGCGCAGCATCCAGGGACGCACCCACCTTTGCCGACTCGATGCGCGACCGATGCACGGCGGTCTCGAGTGGATACGCCATTACGAGGAGTTCTGGAACCGGCGGCTCGACGCACTCGACGAGCTGTTGCGCCGCGAGGATGGCGCCGCCGGAAAAGCCCGCACCCGCACGAAAGCAGGGAGAAATCGATGAATGTACCAACCGGGACGACCACCCGAACGGATCCGCAGGAGTACCTCACGCGGCCGGCTCCGGACACGCTGCGCCTCGAGCGCCTGCTGCCCGGGCCCATCGAGCGTGTGTGGAGCTATCTCACGGATTCGGAAAAACGGGGCCAGTGGCTCGCGTCGGGCGAGATGGACCTGCGCGTCGGCGGTCCCGTCGAGCACGTGTTCGACAACTCGAACCTGGCCGGCCAGGAGGACCCGCCGCCGGCGAAATACGCCCGCCATGCCTCGCCGTCCACGCTGCGCGGCCGCGTCACGGCCTGCGAGCCGCCGCACTTGCTGGCCTACACCTGGGGCGAAAGTTCCGGCACGGATTCGCTGGTCACCTTCGAACTGCAACGGCAGGGCGAGCAGGTGCTGCTGGTCCTCACTCACAGCCGCATCGTCGCGCACGACGACCTGATCGGTGCCGCCGCCGGCTGGCACACGCACATCGGCATTCTCGCCGACCGCCTTGCCGGCCGGCAGCCGCCCCGTTTCTGGCCGACGCACACGCGCCTGGAAGCCGAGTACGAGCAGCGAATCCCCAGGACCTGAGCGACAGCGGGCCGGGCGGAAAACAGGGCACCGCGCGCGGGCTCCTACTGTCTCCCTCTGCGGCGGCGGGCGAGCAGGGAACCCAGCGCGATCACCAGCAAGGCGGCGGGGCCCAGGCTGCCGCTGCCCTGGCCCACGCTGACCTGGCCCTTGGGCGTGGCGACGCCGCCGGGATCGGCGATGACGCCGTTCGGGCCCAGGTCGGCGTCCGCGTCGTTCGGCCCGCCGTCCTCGATCGTCAGTTGCACGCAGAAGTGGCCTGGCGCCAGGGCGGGCTGGTAACTGTCGTCACCGGGGGCGGGGCAGTCGCCCGGGGCGCCCGCCGCCGAGGCGACGCTGTTGTTGTCGTCTTCGACGAAACCCGTCCAGCCACCGTCGGGGCGGAACTTGCGGTACTCCGCGAATTCGCCGATGGCGGCAGCCTGTGGAATGACCACCTGCACGGACGACCCGACCTCCGGGAGATTGGTGATCGCGAAATCGTAGATTCCGCTCACGTAGTCGAATTCGTCCTCGCTGTTGCCGACGCTGCCGCCGGTGCCGTCCCCCGCACTGGCGATGTCCGCGACGGCCACGCGCGCGGAGGCCTTGCGCGCGGTGCGAGCGGTGGAGCCGAGCTGGAGACCGATCCCGGGCGCCGTTTGCATGTGCGCACCGCTCTGCACCTGCAGTCGATGTCCGAGGCCTGCGCGTGCGTCCGCGTCGTCCGAAGTATCCGGCACGCCGTCGCTGTCCGCGTCCGCCACGTCGGCCGCCGCCCCGGCTTCCAGCACGTTCACGACCAGGTTCACCGTCGACAGGGGCGATGTGTAGTCGCCGACCTGCCGCTGCACGCTCAGCACCAGCTCGTAAGGCCCCGGCGGCAGCGTTTGCGGGGCGATCGTGAGTGTCCTGCCGGACTGACCGCCGGAAGACACGGCGAGCAGCGCGTTGTCCGAGCCGCTCCAGTCGTACACGAGCGTGCCTGCCTGGTGGCCGCCGACGATGGCGATTGCCGTCGCCGTGCCGCCCTCCGGCAGGAGCGCGTTCACCGAGCCGATCTGGGCTTGCGTCAGTTCGATCCAGGGCGCGGGCTGCTCGTCGTGGAACGGATCGGCGCCGAAGCGGATCTCGTCCGCGTCGCTGATACCGTCACCGTCCCCGTCACCGCTGCCGTCGACGTCCTCCGCCCCGAGCAGTCGCAGCACTTCCTCGATCGCGTTGCTCACGCCGTCGCCATCGTCATCCGTTGCGCCGTTGGCAATCGGCGAGTTGGCGTCCAGCGGGTCCGCGCCCAGCGCAATCTCCCGCGCATCCGGCACGCCGTCGCCGTCCGAATCGGTGGCGCCGTCGACGTCGATGCCGGCGAACGCCTCGACGACGTCCGGCACGCCGTCGCCGTCGGAATCGCGTTCGCTCGCGCGCAGCGGGTTGAGGCCGAGCGCCACTTCCGCGGCGTCGGGATAACCGTCACGGTCGCGGTCGCTGACGGCGTCGGCCGAATCGATGCCGAGCGTCGCCAGGTAGTCCTCGACCGCGTTGGTGATGCCGTTGCCGTCGGCATCTTCGGCGCCGCCGGGCGTGGGGGAGTCTGCGTCATCGGCGTTCGAGCCGGTGCCGATTTCCAGCCTGTCCGGCAGGCCGTCGCCATCGAGGTCGCGGCGGTCGTCGCCCGCGTCCGCGATGCGGGTCCCGGGCAGCCCGAACATCGCGTAGATGACGGTTTCCACGTGATTCGCGGTCCCTCCACTGTCGCCGTCCGCGAAGCTGTTCGCGTCGCCCGGGTCGGTGCCGTCCTCTGCTTCGACCGCATCCGGCACCAGGTCGCCGTCCGCGTCCGCGAACGACCGTTCGTCGAGCGGATCCGTGCCGGCGGAGGCTTCGCTGCCGTCGTTGACGGCGTCGCCGTCCGTGTCCGCGAGGGTGGGATCGGTGCCGAGGTCCGCCTCCTCCTCGTTGGTCAGGCCGTCACCGTCTGCATCGGCTTCCAGCCCGCCGCGGTCGTCCGCATCGAGGTAGTCGGGGATGCTGTCGCCGTCCAGGTCCGTGGCATTGGTCGCGGGATTGCCGTCACCGTCCTCGTTGGCGTCCTCCTCGAGAGTCGGCCGGCCGTCACCGTCGTCATCGCCGTCCAGGTAATCGGGCGTGCCGTCGTCGTCGGTGTCGCGGTCCGGCGCGCTTTCGCTTGCCGTGGGCACGCCGTCGCCGTCG
>DATABW010000042.1:0-3898 GCA_036259375.1 Woeseiaceae bacterium | reverse complement strand
ACTTGCATTATTGACCATTTCACAATAGATGAAACGGAGCTCTGCGAAAGGGTCAATAATGCAAGTCCGGCACCAGCAGAGCACAAAAAACCCCGCGGTGCGGGGTTTTGGTGTTTGAATGGCGCGAAGAGGGTCAGCTCGTTTCGATGCTCACGAATTGGCGATTCTTCGGGCCCTTCTTCTCGAACTTGACCTGCCCGTCGCGTTTGGCGAACAGCGTGTGGTCGCGGCCGAGACCGACGTTCACGCCGGGATGAAATCGCGTACCGCGCTGGCGAACGATGATGTTGCCCGCTACCACGGATTGCCCGCCGAAGATCTTGACGCCCAGTCGTTTCGACTCCGAATCGCGCCCGTTCTTGCTGCTTCCGCCTGCTTTTTTGTGTGCCACTTTACCGTACCTGTATGTGCTTCGGCCCGATCGCGTTCGACCGGACGCCCTTCGTCAATCCATCCGCTGACACGCGAACGTCATTCGTCCTTACTTGCCGCTTTCTTTTTGGCCGTCTTTTTGGAAGACGACTTTGTCGCCGTCTTCTTCCCGGAGGCTTTCTTGCCCGTCGTCTTCTTCGTGCTCTTCTTCGCAGCCGACTTCGGCGGCGCGGCTTTCTCCGCGTCCTCGGAACCTTCCGCTTTAGCCGCCTTCGGAGCGCCACCGATCGCCGTAATCTGCACCTCCGTGAACCACTGCCGGTGTGTGTGCTGCCGCAGGTAGTTCTGACGTCGCCGAAACTTCGTGACGCTCACTTTGCCGCTACGGCCCTGGCGCAGCACCTTCGCGCTAACGCTGGTGCCGGACAGGAGAGGGCTGCCGACTTTGACGTCGCTGCCTTCGCCCACCAGCAGGACCTCATCGAAGCTAACGTCCGCGCCTTCCAGCGCATCGAACTTCTCGAGCTTCAGGCGCTCACCTTCCGCCGCCCGGTATTGTTTGCCGCCAGCGCGAAAAACCGCGTACATCGTCTGCTCCGTCGTGCCGCTTGCTATATCGCAAGCTGCTGATAATCAGTGAAAAATCGGGGGCGACCGGCCGGACGGGAGTTGCATGCCGGTTCGGGCTTGCCGCCACAAAAGAGCGGGGATTCTATAGATTCGGGCACGCCGGGTCAACGCGCGTATTGCGCCGCGAACCCGCTCGTTTTCAAGGGCTTGTGCCCGGTGGCGGGCCGGGCGGCGCCGCGCATTCTGTCGCCAATGCGAGGCGATTCAGGCATTATCATCGGCCCATGCAACTAGCAGAAAAATCGCCCGCCTCCCTTTCACTCGACGACGCATCGCGGCTGGCCCGCTCGGATATGGCAGCCGTCGACGCGCTCATCCGCGAATCGCTGCAGAGCGACGTGATCCTCGTGTCCGAGGTTTCACAGCACATCGTGACCAGTGGCGGCAAGCGGCTGCGGCCCCTGATCGTCCTGCTGGCGGCACGGGCGTTGGGATACGAGGGGGACAGCCACGTGCAGTCGGCTGCCATCATCGAATTCATTCACACCGCCACCCTGCTCCACGACGACGTGGTCGATTCGTCTGCCCGCCGGCGCGGCCGCGACACCGCCAACACGATCTTCGGCAACCAGGCGAGCGTGCTGGTCGGCGATTTCCTTTATTCGCGCGCCTTCCAGATGATGGTGGACGTCGGCCGCATGCGCGTCATGCAGATACTGGCGGATGCGACCAACACCATCGCCGCCGGCGAGGTCATGCAGCTCATGAACGTGCACGATCCAGACCTTTCCGAGGCAAGCTACCGGCAGGTCATTTACCGCAAGACCGCCCGGCTGTTCGAAGCCGGCGCCCAGATCGCCGCCGTACTGGCCGAGCGCGATCCCGGCGACGAAGCGGCGATGATCCGCTATGGCCGCAATCTCGGCACGGCGTTCCAGCTTGTGGACGACGCGCTGGATTACGGCGCCTCCCCCGACGAACTCGGCAAGAACCTGGGCGACGATCTCGCAGAAGGCAAAATGACACTGCCCCTGATCTACGCAATGGAACAGGGCAGCGATAACGAGCGCGAGGCGATCCGCGCGGCGATCGAAGCCGACGGCCTGCAGAGCCTCGACGAGATCCAGGCCGTCATCGACCGCACCGGCGCGCTCGAATACACGGCGGCGAAAGCGCAGGAAGCGGCCGGCGCCGCCATCGACGCGCTGGCAGGCATCCCCCGGAGCGAGCACCGGGACGCCCTCGTTGCGATCGCGGAGTTCGCCGTAAAGCGACGATCCTGAGGCGGCGTCGATGCAGCCGAAAGTGCGAGTCGTTCTCGCTGCATTGCTGTTCCTCCTGGCAGGAGGCGACGACGCAATCTGTGAGGTCAATGCCCGGCTGAACCAGGTGGGGTTTCCCGCGCATGGCGCAAAGCGCGCCGTGATCGCCGCGCCGCAGACCGCCCCGATACACTGGACACTGGTCGACGGCTCTGGAGACGTCCGCGCCGCCGGCCGCACAAATGTCTTCGGTCACGACCCCGCTTCCGGCGAGCACCTGCACCGGGTTGATTTCAGCGACTTCGAAAGCGACGGCGACGGCTATCGGCTGATTGCGCGCTGTGCCGAAAGCTATCCCTTCAGCATCGGAGACGAGCCGTACGGCCGGCTCAAGTACCACGCGCTCGCCTACTTCTATCACAACCGCAGCGGCGTCCCCATCGAGCCAAGATTCGCCGGCGGCGAGGCGTGGGCGCGACCGGCGGGGCATGCGCGCGAGACGGCGACCTGCCGCTCTGGTATCGATCGCCACGGCAACCGCTGGCCGGGCTGCCGTTACACGCTGGACCTTACCGGCGGCTGGTACGACGCGGGTGACCACGGCAAGTACGTGGTCAACGGCGGCATTGCGGTGTGGACTCTGATGAACTTTTACGAACGACAACGGGCGCTGGACAAGGTCCCCTCCTTCGCCGATGGCACTGCCAGGCTCCCGGAGGCCGGCAACGGCGTCAACGACCTGCTCGATGAGGCCCGCTTCGAGCTCGAGTTCCTGTTGCGCATGCAGGCGCCCGCCGGGGCGACCGCACGAGTGCCGGTGGGCATCAAACGGAATCGCGCCGATCTGCCTTTCACGGACATCGACGCGTCGGGCATGGCGCATCACAAGATCGCCGACGAGTACGGGACGCCCCTTCCGGTGCCGCCCCATCTCGACAAAGAACGGCGGGTCCTGTATCCCGTCAGCACCGCCGCCACCCTCAACCTCGCCGCTACGGCAGCCCAGTGCGCGCGCATCTGGCGCGAGCTGGACCCGGACTTCGCCGAACGCTGCCTTGCCGCGGCCAGCCGCGCTTACGACGCCGCCAGGCGCAATCCGAACGTCTACTTCATCGCCGAATTCAGCGGCAGTGGCATGTACGAAGACAGCGACCTGACGGACGAGTTCTTCTGGGCGGCCGCTGAGCTGTTCGTGACGACCGGCGACCCGGAATATTACGCGGCGCTTCGGGGGTCCGGGCACTTCCAGGCGGGTATGCGTCACGCTCCGGCCTGGCCGCGGGTGGCGGCGCTCGGAACGATCTCACTGGCACTGGTGCCCAACGCGCTCACCCCGGAGGCGGTTCGCACCCTGCGCCGGCGCCTGGTCGCAGCTGCTGCGCGCTACAGTGCGGAGCGAGACGAGTCGGGTTACGGAATTCCCTTCGCCAGCCGGGAGTATCGCTGGGGCTCGAACGGCAGGCTGCTCAACCGCGCGATAGTGCTGGCCCTCGCTTATGATTTCACCGGCCATGACGAGTATCGCAGCGCCGTCATCGATGTGATGGATTATCTCCTCGGCCGGAACCCGCTGGGCCGGTCGTTCATCAGCGGTTACGGGGAGCGACCATTTCGTAATCCGCATCACCGGTTCTGGGCGCATTCGCTGGACGCCTCGCTGCCGCCGCCACCACCGGGCGTGCTCTCCGGCGGCC
>DATABW010000041.1:0-3756 GCA_036259375.1 Woeseiaceae bacterium | reverse complement strand
CCCGGGCAGCGCTGCGAATGGCATCGCGCACTTCTTCGATCATCAGCTCGCGGTGCCTGTCAGCGAGCAGTTGCTGATGATCAAGTACCTGAATCTCGAGCGCGCCGAGGCCGTGCCGGTAGAAGGTCGTGAAGGGCGGCTCGACATTCAGGTACTTGATCATCAGCAATTGCTCGCTGACAGGCGCCGCGAGCTGATGATCGATGAAGTGCGCGATGCCATTCGCAGCGCTGCCCGGGAGCAGGACGTCGCCGGCAGCCTCGACGATTTGCGCTTCCTCCGCCGTCAGGATGCGCAGCGTCGCGCCCCGCTCCCGCGCCTGCTGCGGGGTCAACTCTACTTCGCAGCCGCCGACATGGAACGCGAGCAGTCCGAGGCCGCCTCGCTGCAGGAATGCCCGCCGGGTGCAGGTCATCGCCGGGTCATCCCGAGGGTGCGGGCTTGTAACGGATATCAGCGATGGCGCATTCAGCTTTCAGAGCAATCAGCCCCCGCACCAGCTTGCGGATCAATGGTGCAGTGGCGAATTGTACTTGCCTGGGGCGTCGCCAACCAGCACCCGCGAACAGGCAGCGATTTTCCCTCGGTCACCGCGCCCCGTGTGGTGGGCGGCAGCAAAGCTAGTCTGCGACGGCAGTTGCCTCGACTTCGATCAGGAATTCCGGCATCGCGAGCGCAGCCACTCCAAGCAGCGTGTTTGCCGCGGGCAAGGCATCGCCGTAGAAAGCCGCCAGCGCCGGGCCCAGAACGGCGAGCTTGTCAGGTGAGTAATCGACGACGTAGGTTCGAAGTCGTACGACATTCGCCGGCGTCATGCCCGCTGCCGACAGAACTTCCCTCAGGTTTCGGAAGACCTGCTTGCATTGCGCCTCCAGGTCTCCGGGACCTACCAGCTCTCCCGCGTCGTCCCAGGCAACTTGCCCCGCCAGGTGCAAGACGCGCCGTCCGCTGCTCTCGACAGCGTGAGAAAAGCCGAATTGAACGGCGTTGTACATATGATCGGGGTTGACCGCTTTACGGCTCATTGCTTCTCCTTCCCGCCTTTGAGGCCTGCCGATGATGGTTGACGTGCGGAAGCCTCGCTCAGTCCACTCTATAGGGGCGGATGCCCGTTTCGTCCATGTAGGCCTGATGAGTGTATTCCATCAGTTCTATATAGTTGCCCCACGGGTCGCGCGCGTACTGGCAGCGACAGCCTACTGTCGGGCCTTCCGGAAGATCGATCGGACCGTCCATCAGCACGCAGCCGTTTTCCTCGAGGTGCCGCAGTGCCGGCTCCAGCTTCTCGACTTTCAGAGCGATATGGTGACCTCCGATATCGCAGTTGCGTGGGCCCACGTTGCGGCGGTCAGCCGGTTTGTCGTACTGAAACAACTCCAGCATGGCGTTCGGCGCAATCTGGAGCAGTGCGATGGAGAGCTTCGCGCCCTTGACGTCGACGTGCGCTTCCATCCAGTCCCGGCCGTCCGGCTGTAGCGGCATCTCCGCGGCATCGAACGGGCCGAGCCGATAGGCTACCTGGGCGCCGAGAATGCGGCAGTAGAATTCGACGGCGGCATCGAGGTCCGGAACGGTGATCCCGACGTGATCGAAATGCTGATAGCCCGGTAACGTAGCTTTCTTCATCCCCTTATCTCCTTCACTCACCGCCGTTGCTCGGTCCGACCCTGCCACAGACTGCCCTCTGGCTCAATAACAGGATCTGCGTCATTTCATTGCCCGGATTGCAATGCGGAGGTAATGGCCAGCCAGGCGGTCGTGTTGACGCCGGCTCCGACCGATGCTGATCGAAGCCGCGGCTTCGTTCAACTTCAACCACGCAGGTCCCGGAGGACAGGTCATTGCAATACCCCGGGCATCGCGCTAGTACGCATGTTGCATTCTACGCAACGGAAACCAGGATGCCTCGCTATTGATACAGCATTCCGGCCCAAATAGCCTTATTGATCGCCGGCCGTACCCGAAGCGATACGGAGTGCTCACCACATGAACAAAGATTCCGTCAATTGGCGAGGCTATATCCCGGCGATCACCACCCCGTTTACTGCAAAGGGTGAGCTGGATGTCCCCGCCCTCCGGAGCCTGCTCGAGTGGCTGGCGGAAGAAGGCATGCACGGGCTGGTTGTTGCGGGCACCACGGGGGAATGGTTCAGCCTGAGCCGGGAAGAGAAGAGGACGCTCTTCGCGACCGTCGGCGAAGTGCTGAAGGGCGAACTTCCGCTGATCGCAGGGTGCAACGCGTTCACCGCCGACGCCGCCCTCGCAAATGCCGTTACGGCAGCCAGGAGCGGATTCGACGGAATATTATTGACGCCGCCCCCGTACGTGAGGCCGTGTGAACGGGAAATCGTCGCCTTTTACGAGGACGTAAACAGGGCGAGTCCGTTGCCGATCTGCATCTACAATTGGCCACCCGGCACGAACATCGATCTCAGCCGCGAAATCCTCGAACAGCTCGCCGAACTCGACAACGTCGTTGCCATCAAGAACTCCACCGGCAACGAGGAGCACTTCCTCGACGTGATGCATTCATTGAATGGCAAATTGCGCATCTTTGGTGTGGCCATGAATGAGACCGGGGCAGATCTCGTAGAGAGCGGCAAAGCGCACGGAACGATGGGAGCGGGTGCCGTTCTCGGCAAGATCCATCCGGATTTCTTCAATGCACTCTGGGCGGGCGATCGCGAAAAAGCCCTGTCGTCGGGAGCGCTCGATCAGGTGGTCATGTCGGACTGGTTCAACAAGGATTACACCGCCAAATTCGGTTCTGCGCAGGCAGTGTTCAAGGCCGCGCTGAACCTGCAGGGACTTGCGGGCGGATTCCCGAGGCGGCCGATTTTGCCGTTAGGCGCCGGAGACGTCGGAAAGGTGCGTGCGACCCTGACCAGGCTGGGGCGTCTGTAGCGTCGGGCGCTTTTCAGCTGTTTGGCGAGAGGGCCCTTTTGCGTGCGAAGCCGAACCATGAACGAACAGGCAGCCGGCATGGGTCCCCGTGCCTCGCTTCGCATCACGGCGAGCGATTATCCGGGCCGCCGGTCCCGGCTCTGCGAGGACGTTGTTGCGGGTGAAGGCAGGATCAGCGAGTTTTTAGGGCCCCGGTTCGATGATGCCACGGCTCTTGGAGAACTGATTTCGGCTCTGCACCGGCGTAACTATCCGCGATCCGGTCTGGCAGCGATCCTGAAAGAATTCGCTTGCGCAGTGGACGCTCCTTCCGCCGTCGAGGAACAGATCGAGCGGCTTCGGAATGCTTCGGCAGTAACGGTTTTCGCGGGTCAGCAGGCGGGACTTTTCACAGGACCTTTGCTGACCATCTACAAGGCCCTGAGCGTCGAGCGCTGGGCGGATGATCTCGAGCGCGCGTTCTCGGTGCCCGTAATCGCCTGTTTCTGGATTGCGGATGACGACCATGATTTTGCGGAGATCGACCACGTCGAATTCCCCTCCGGCACTGCCGTCGAGAGGATCAGGTACGAGCCTTCGCAAGCGCCGTCCGGAGCGCCGGTCGGCCGCCACAGGATTGACAGCGGCATCGAGCCGGTATTCGCCCGCCTGGAGGAGCAGCTTCCGGAATCGGAGTACAAAACGGGGGTGCTGCAAACTCTGAAGGAAGCCTATGCGCCCGGGACGGGTTTCGGCGAAGCATTCGCACGCCTGTGGTATCGCATGTTCCCGGCCAGCAAGCTGGTGTTCGTATCGGGCAGCGACGAGAGGCTGAAGCGTCTGTCCGCCCCGGTGCTGGCGACAGCCGCGCTT
>DATABW010000040.1:0-8646 GCA_036259375.1 Woeseiaceae bacterium | reverse complement strand
CGCCGAGCGGCGAGGGCGACAGCGCGCTCAGGACCAGGTCCGTAACCTCCGCGGCACCGGCCGCGCGCACCGGGTAACCGTCTTCGAGCACCAGCGAGCCGAACTGCAGCGCGACGCGGCCGTCCGTGCCGGCAAGGGCGGCTTCACCGCCGAGCGCTGCAATCGGCAGCCGCGCATCGAGATCGGAGAAGTGCACGGTGCCGCCCGGTGCGATCGCAATCGCGCTCGCGAACGAACCGCCGACTGGAGTGGCCGTGACGGCATAGCCGATCTTTCCCGTGAACAGTGCCAGCGGCTGCAAACGCCAGCCCACCGCCCCCGCGTAGAAATCGCCGAGCGCCGCTTCCTCCGCGGAGCCGCTCCATATCGTGCCGTCAATCCCGGCGAGACGCACGGCCTCGGGCGCGACCCAGTGATAGGCCACGCGGGCGGGAAACAGAACAACCAGGCCGGCAAGGAAGACCGCCGCACCGATAGCGGCCAGGCGACTGCGCGGCTGCATCAGCGCTCCAGGATGAGCGTGGCGTTCACGCGTCCGGATGCGCCTCCCGACGACGTCGAAAAACTCCCGGATTGCACCTGCAGGCCGTAATCCCTCGCCAGGTCGCCCAGCCAGAGCACGAGCTCGTCGAACGCGACGTTCTCGAACTCGAGCCGTATGCCGTTGCCGGGCGTCGGCGAGCTCCGTTGCAGCGAGCTGTAGAGATCACGGCTGCGCAGCGTGTTGTCCACGACGACGACAAGCGACTGGTTGAGCCCCGCCGGTGCGCCGCGCGCGGAGCCGGCTGCCTGCAAGTTGCCTTTCATCGACCGCAGGTCGGCCAAAGCCGATCGCCAGGCCTGCACGCCGCTGGCCGCGCTTTCCTGCCCGCGATCGAGCGGCAGCCACACCGCCAGGTAGAACACGGCGAGCGCCAGCACGACGCCGGCCGTCGCGACGAACAGCCGTTCGCGGCCCTCCAGCGATTCGAACCATTCCTTCACGCGCCGCTCTCCCTGATCTGGATCTGGCTGCTGACGCGCTCGCCTTGCTGGTTGGTGCCCTGGATCGAAGCCGTGAACCGCCCGCTCTCGCGGATGATCTTCTGGATCCCGTCCAGCGTCGCCACGTTGGGTGCGGTCACTCGGATGTCGACGACGCCGCTGCGGTAGCTGAGCGCCTCGATGCGCGCATCAGTGTTCTCGCGCAGCGCGCGGGCGAGGTGCTCCAGTGACTGCAGGAAAACCTGCGGCGCCTCGGAGCGCCCGGTGCGTGCCCGCAAGGACGAAAGCAGCGCGGCCGGATCCTGGTCCTGCACGTTCGCGGCGCCGGGAACGGCTTCTCGGTATTCGGCGACGAACTGCTCCCGCAATGCCGCCTCTTGCCGGTTGAGCAGGTACAGGTCGGCCGCCTTCGCCAGCAGCCCCACGGCGACCAGGCCGAGCAGCAACGCAGCGGCCGTCCTCCAACGCCGAAACAGGCCGCCGTATTCGGTCTGGTCGGCGTACTCGCCTTGCAGCAGGTTGATGCCGGCGCCCGTTGCGACCGTCACCGCAAGCCGCGGCATCACGCCGTCCGGCAACAGGTTGATGTCGAGGCTTTCGAGCTCCTGGCGCATCGCGATCCAGTCGTGACGGTAACGCTCGTCATCGCCGGGTTCGCAGTAGACGATGGCGTGCCGCGGCAGCGAGGGTTGGGCGCTGTCTTCCTCGCCGCCCTCGTCGAGCACGCCGATGGTCGCCAGGGCCTCGGCGGGCGACACGCCCTGCATGACCAGTTCGACGTCCGCGCCGTCGTTGATCATGATCTCGTTTTCCGCGATGAGCAGGCTGATGGTGCCGGGGATGCGGGCCAGGCCATGATTTTCGGGGATGATCGCCGCAGGCGTGAGACCGGCTTCTGCAAGCTGGTCCCGCCACTCGTCCAGTCGCTCGCGGCTGACGACTGCGACGGGAACGCGGCCGCTCTCGCGTCGCGCGCCGGCGGCAAAATGCAGCTTGTCGATATCTTCGGCGACGAACTCCTCGAGCGCGTAGGGCAACGCGGACTGCAGGCGCGCGCCGCCCCTGACCGGCACGTCCGCACTGGTCGTCAGCACCTCGGTGCCCGGCACCAGCACGATCAACTTTCGCTCGCGCACGTCCGCCGCGGCTTCCTGCAAGCTTCCGGTGACCGGCGAGCCGAGACGCGTGCCGTTCGAGTCGACGGCCATCCAGCTGGCGGGCGCGCCGGATGCGGCCGGTAGCCGGATGACCAGGATCTCCGCCATCGTCACGTGGTTCCGAAGCTGCGGAGGATCGGCGTCACGCTGCCCTGGGGGCTGCGCTGCAGCAAGCTGTAGAGCGTCACCCGCACCGTGTCCATCTCCACCACGACCTGCAGCTGGAAGAAATTTGTCGATTCATCGAGGCTGTTTACCACATCCGGGCCGACCAGGGACGAGAACGCCGTCTGGACGTTCGGAAATCCGCCGTCTTCCCGTTCCGCGAGCAGCGACTGCACGTCACCCGCGGTCAGGTTCTCGTCGAGCGATTGCAGGACCGCGGGGGTGGCCGTATTGGCGTTGATCGTCGTTCGACCGGGCAGCGCGGTGATGTGCGGCGCAAGTATGTCGAAGGTCGCCTTGTCCATGCCCTCCAGCGCGGCGAGCTCGCTGATGCTGGTGAGCATGCGGTTCGGCGTCCGGTAGGGCGGCATGACGGCGGTATAGATGGGATCCTCGGCGCCGTCCGGAAACTGCGGCTCGAGATTGGCATCGAGCCAGTCCGCGGCCACGCCCGCCAACCTCGGATCGAGTTCCAGCGCCGCCAGGAGCCGGCGGAACTGCTCGAGCGATTCCGGCTGCACTTCGCCGCGCTCGTCGATCAGGTTATTGACGTTGAAGCGGCCCTGCAGGTCGGTGATGCGGCCGGCGACTTCGCCACCCTCGATCGGCAATCCCGGCAGGTCCTGCGCCCAGATTTCGCCGAGGTGATCGGTCTGCGTGTCCTCCAGGTCCTGGTGCAGGATCCCGATCACCCAGCTTTCCGCGCCGAGCGCGATCTGCATCGCCTGGTCGCGGTACAAAAGCGATGTTGTGCGCCGGACGTCGAGCGCGTTGTCCCAGGCCAGGTCAGTGGCTACCATCGCGGCGAGCGCGCTGATCAGCATGGCCGTGATCAGTGCGACGCCGCGGTTCCTGCCGAGCCGGTGCCGGGTCCTCATGGAGCCACCTCGAGCAGGCGCGTGATCACGCCTTCGTCTTCTGTCGTCAGGACGATCTCGACTGCTCGCGGGCGCAGGCTGAGCCCGAGCCCGCCGGCGCCGTCGGCCGGCGGCCATTCTTCGGTCCACTCGCCGTTATCCTGGAGAAAACGGAAGCCGACGCTTTCGACCCGGTCCAGCAGTACGCGGGCCGACGGCTCGTTGTCGAGCGTGCGGTCGAGCACCGTCCAGTGATAGCGGACGAGCTCGCCGTCCTGCAGCCGCCAGGCAACGCGCTGCAAGGTGCCGCGCGGCAGGCCGGCGGGGTTGTTCCAGCCGCCGTGCGTCAGCTCGACGGCGAAATCCGACGTGAAGTCCGTGACGAGCGCCGGCGAAACGACGTCGCCCAGCTGTTCGCGCACCGGCCGCGGCGCGAGTTGCTGGAAGTCGCGCGTGAGAAAGCGGATGGTGCGCTGCACCGCTTCCAGGCGGTCGGTCCGCACCGTCAGGAACTCGGCGCTTGCCAGTGTGCCGCCCAACGCGCCGTAGGCGAAGGCCGTGAGAACCGCGAAGATGGCCACCGCCACCAGCAACTCGATCAGGGTGAACCCGGCGCGGCGCGCGACCGTGCGGCTCACTGCTCTGCCCCCGGCTCGTCGGCAGGCTCTTCTCCGGGCCCGGGCCCGGCCCCGGGCGCGAACGTGCCGCCGGCCCAGGCAAGGTTGCTCTGCCCCGGAATGCCCGGCTCGCCGACGAAGCCGGTGACGGTGCGGATCACGTCGTCGGATCCCGCCAGCGATACTTCGACGTCGACCCGGAACAGGTTTTCCACTCCCGTCTCGGAGACGGTCGAACGCCAGGTCCACTCCTGGTCGGCAAACTCGACCTGGTCGGAATCTTCGCTGACTTCGGGCACCACGTTCGCCAGCCGCAACTCGGCGATGCGGTTCTGCGCGATCCAGCTCGCATAAGTGCGCAATTCCATCGCTGTCGCGGACTCGAACATCTGGCTGATGGACGCTGCCACGGCGCCGAGCGCCAGCGCCGCGATCGCGAGCGACACCATGACTTCGATCAGGGTGAAGCCCTTTTGTGCGTCACAGCGCGGGCTGGTCATCCGTCTCGATCTCGAGTTCGCCGGTCTCGCTCGTCGCCAGCACGACTTCTGCCTGGTCGGACGCGCGCGTTATGGTGAGGTCGAACGGCGTGACGTCGCCGCTGGAGAGGATCAGCACGTGCGGGGCGTAGTCTTCCTCATCGTTCCCGGCGTTGTCGTTCCCGTCTTCGTCTTCGTCCTCGTCCGCCTCGCCGTCGCCTATGTCGGCGGCCTGCGCCTTCAGCTCGATGCGCCGGTCCTCCAAAAACAGCTGGAGGTCCAGGCCGTCGGCGAGCCGGCGCGGCCGCAGCAGTTCGTCGTCGGCAATTTCGAACCATTCGCGGCTCAGGGGATCGTGCTCGACGAAGCGGTAGCCGCCCTGCAGGAATTCGAGACCGAAATCGCGCCCCTGCATCAGCGCCTCGTCCTCGGCAAGCTCGACCAGCGATTCCAGGCGCCGCGCTTCTTCGGTCAGCGCCCGGTCGGTGCCGAGCAGCCCGGTCGACAGCAGCACAACCGCGCTCACGATGCCCATGATGACCACGACGACCAGCAGTTCAATAAGAGTGAATCCGCTCCTCGTAAGGCGGGCGGAATACATCGAAGGCTATTCCAGGTCCCAGTTGCCGATGTCGGCGTCCAGGCCTTCCCCACCGGGACGGCCGTCGCGGCCGAGCGTATAAATGTCGATCTCGCCGTGGTTGCCGGGATTCAGGTACAGGTACTCGTTGCCCCACGGGTCCTTGGGAAGCCTGGCGAGATAGCCGCCGGCCTTCCAGTTGCGGAGGTTCGGATCGGCCGGTTTGCGGACCAGCGCTTCCAGCCCCTGTTCGGTGGTGGGGTAGGAGTACGTGTCGAGCCGGTACATCTTCAACGCATTCTCGATGCCGCGCAGGTCGCCCTGCACGCGCGTGACCTGCGCGTCGTCGATACGGCCGATGACATTCGGTGCGACGATGGCGGCGAGAATACCGAGGATGATCACGACCACCATGATTTCGATGAGCGTGAAGCCGCGGCAGCGCCTGAGCTGGCTGATATTGGACAATGGGTACCTCCGGGCGGGAGCGGGGGGCGGCAGGGTGGATCGGTTCGTCCGACTTCGTTGACTCATGTCCCCGGACCCCTGAGTATTCGCACAATTATATCAAACATGGGGTTACGCGAAGATTCTATCGCGGGCGGTGCAGAAGGGCTAATGAGACGCGTCACCCACTGGCAAGTTCCGCTCGTGATCGGCACCGCGAGCGTGCTGGCGGCGGCGCTGGGCGGCGCCGGCCGGCTCTGGTTGCGATGGGACCGGGAGGGCCTGGCCGCCGGTGAGTTCTGGCGGCTCGCGACCGGGCACTTCGTTCACTTGAATCCCGGTCATCTCGTCCTGAACTTTGCGGGACTCGCGCTGGTGTGGGTGCTCGTTGGCGGGCGCTACGGGACGTTCGGCTGGTGCGCCGTGATCGCGTTCTCCATCGCCGTGATGGATGCGGGGTTCTGGTTCCTCGATCCCGGCCTGTCGTGGTACGTGGGGCTGTCGGGCCTGTTGCACGGACTGCTGATGGCCGGGACGGTGGACCGCCTGCGGGACGCACCGCTCGAATCGGCGGTGCTGGGTTTGCTGGTGATCGGCAAACTGGCCTGGGAGCAGTATGCGGGCCCCTTGCCGGGCTCGGAGATTTCCGCCGGGGGACCGGTGGTGGTAAACGCGCACCTCTACGGCGCCATTGCCGGCACGCTCGCCGGCACGGCGTCCCTGGTCACCAGGACGCGAGCGCGGAAACCGGCTCTGTAGGATCCGTATCCCCGGCGACTGCGGGCCGGTAGCGTCGCGTCGCCGGTCGGAAGGGCTCCGGGAGTCGAATTTACGCCCGGGCGCCACATTCTGGCGCACACCTTTATAATGCCCGCCCGGTTCGCGAGAGCCGCAGACGGAGGATCGAGTGACGCTGGCGATTGTTTTTCCCGGACAGGGCTCCCAGGCGGCGGGCATGCAGGCCGCGCTGGCCGAGGAATATCCGGAAGTCCGCGATACCTACCAACAGGCCAGCGACCAGCTCGGCTTCGATCTGTGGGAGCTGGTGCAGGAAGGACCGGCTGACGGCGTGAACGAAACGGTCGTGACGCAGCCGGCGATGCTGACGGCCGGCGTCGCGGCATGGCGGGCATGGCGCAAGGCAGGCGGCGGCGCGCCCGCGTACATGGCCGGTCACAGCCTCGGTGAATACACGGCCCTGACCTGTTCGGGTGCGTTGTCCTTTGCCGATGCGGTGCGCCTCGTTGCGCGCCGCGCGGAGCTCATGCAGGCGGCCGTGCCGGCGGGGCAGGGCGCAATGGCCGCGATTCTCGGCCTGGACGACGATGTCGTCGCTTCCGTGTGCCGCAGCGCGGCGGAGGGCCAGGTGGTGAGCGCCGTCAATTTCAATTCGCCGGGCCAGGTCGTGATCGCGGGCGAACGCGCGGCCGTGGAGCGCGCCTCCGAGCACGCGAAAGCGGTCGGCGCCAAGCGCGCGATGCTGCTGAGCGTCAGCGTCCCGGCCCACTGCGACCTGATGCGCCCAGCGGCAGCGGAGTTCCGCGCCACGCTGGCGGAAACCGTCTTCGGCGTCCCCACGATACCCGTCGTCAACAACGTCGACGTCGAGGTCTACGACAGCATCGAACGAATTCGCGACGGTCTCGAGCGGCAGTTGTACAGCCCCGTCCGGTGGACGGCGACGATTCACTACCTGGTCGAGCACGGCGCGAGCCGCATCCTCGAAGCGGGTCCCGGCAAGGTGCTGACCGGACTCGCGCGGCGAATCGACCGGTCCACCCCGGCGCTGTGCCTGGATACGCCGGCGGCCCTGCGGGAGGCGCTGGCGCAACTGGAGGAGCAGCAATGAGCGAGTGGTTCAGCAGCGAATTATTGCGCGGCGAGGTTGCGCTGGTCACCGGCGCTTCGCGTGGCATCGGCGCGGCCATCGCCGGATCCCTGGCCGCGGTGGGCGCCACCGTCGTCGGGACCGCTACCAGCGAAGAAGGCGCGCGGGCCATCTCGGAAAAACTCGGGCAACAGGGCCGCGGCGCCGTCCTCGACATCGCGAGCGAGGACTCGGTGCAGTCGCTCTTCGCCGGCCTGCAAAAAGCGGAAGGCACACCGACCGTCGTCGTCAACAACGCCGGCATCACACGTGACAACCTGCTACTGCGCATGAAGACCGAGGAATGGGAGGAGGTGCTCGCCACCAACCTGTCCGGCACCTATCGCGTCTGCAAGGCGGCGTTGCGCGGCATGATGAAAGCGAAGCGGGGCCGCATCGTCAACATTGCCTCGGTCGTCGGGCTGATGGGCAACCCCGGCCAGGCGAATTACGCGGCCGCCAAGGCGGGCATCATCGGCTTTTCGAAGTCGCTGGCTCGCGAGGTGGGCTCGCGAAACATTACCGTCAACGTGGTAGCGCCGGGCTTCATCGACACCGACATGACACGCGTGCTCGCGGAGGATCAGCGCGCCGCGATGCTGGAGCAGGTGCCGCTCGGTCGCCTCGGCGAAGCCTCGGAGATCGCCAATGCGGTCGTGTTCCTGGTGTCGGGGGCGGCGGGTTATGTCACGGGTGAAACCCTCAACGTCAACGGCGGGATGCTGATGGCGTAACTGCCGTAGCGAGGCGGTCGGCTTTCACTTACAATACCGTCGCACGGTCTTGCCGGCACTTGGAAATTCAAAAACTTAACTGCACTCAACGGCCTCCGGACCGCACTTACAGGCACGGGCACCCGACAAGGGAAGGTAAGCATCACGGCAATCGATGAGCCGTACGCAGCCATTTACGATATCTCTTCCTGAGGAGAAGCGATCACTATGAGCAGTATTGAAGAACAAGTTAAAAGCATCGTTGCCGAGCAGTTGGGGGTGAAAGAGGAAGAAGTCACGAATGACGCGTCCTTCGTGGACGATCTCGGCGCCGATTCTTTGGACACGGTCGAACTGGTGATGGCTCTCGAAGAGGAATTCGAAACCGAGATTCCCGATGAAGAGGCGGAGAAGATCACCACGGTCCAGCAGGCTATCGATTTCGTAACGGCTCGTCGCAGCGAATCCTGAAAAGCCTGTTGCAACGTAAGCCCTGGGAGCCTCTGCGCAAGTCAGGACGAGAAGATGCTGTTTATGACTTGTGCAGAGGCTCCCTGAGGCGCGACGGCAAGCCGCGCCCGCATCTATTTTGTCAAAGCAGTCTCCGGCTAACCTGCCGGGACCATCGTCACACGTTCCCGGGATGAGTACTTGAGCAAGCGACGCGTCGTTGTAACCGGCATGGGTATCATTTCTCCGGTCGGCAGCCAGCTGGAGACGGCGTGGGGGAACGTGCGTGAAGGGCGCTCCGGCATCGCGCCGATCGCCTCTTTCGACGCG
>DATABW010000039.1:0-2951 GCA_036259375.1 Woeseiaceae bacterium | reverse complement strand
CGGCAATCCCGAGGCCCGCTACGAACGCACGCTGCATAACGCGGGCTTCTGGTTCGCCGATGCGCTCGCGCGCCGGGAGCGCGAGGAGTTCCGGTACGAGAAGCGTTTCGATGCGGCCGTCTGCCGGATCGCGCTCGGCGGTGAGGACGTGTGGATCGTGAAGCCCCAGAGCTACATGAACCGCAGCGGCGGGCCGGTACGCGGCCTGCTGGATTATTACCGGCTGGCAGCCGACCAGCTGCTCGTCGTTCACGACGAGATCGACCTGCCCCCCGGTATTGCGCGCCTGAAGCGCGGCGGCGGCCACGGCGGCCACAACGGCATCCGGGACGTAATGCATCACTGCGGTCCCGATTTCCTCCGCCTGCGCATAGGCGTCGGCCATCCGGGTGAAAAGGACAAGGTTACCGGCTACGTGCTCAAGCCCGGCCCGGCGGACGTTGAAGCGGCTGTGATTTCGGCGATCGAGGAGTCGCTCGACCTCATGCCCCTGCTCGCGGAGAAAGGCGCGGAAGCCGCGATGAACCGCCTGCACACCAACCTGAAAAGGCCGCAGGACTGATGGCGATCAAGTGCGGCATCGTCGGCCTGCCGAACGTCGGCAAATCGACCCTGTTCAATGCGCTGACAGCGGCCGCGATACCCGCGGAGAACTACCCGTTCTGCACAATCGAGCCGAACGTGGGCGTCGTGCCGGTGCCCGATCCGCGGCTGGCGGTGCTGAGCGGCATCGTGCAACCGCAGAAAACGATTCCCACGGTCGTCGAGTTCGTGGACATAGCCGGCCTCGTCGCCGGCGCGTCGAAAGGCGAGGGGCTCGGCAACCAGTTCCTCGCGAACATCCGCGAGACCAATGCCATCGCGCACGTCGTACGCTGTTTCGAGAACGACGACGTCACCCACGTATCGGGAGCGATCGACCCGGCGGACGATATCGAGACGATCAATACTGAACTCGCGCTGGCCGACCTGGAGTCCGTCGAGAAGCAGTTGTACAAGGCCGAGCGCAGCGCCAAGACCAACGAGAAGGCGGCGGTGCGGCATCGGGATAGCTTGCGAAAAGTGAAGGCGCACCTCGACGAAGGACGCCCGGTGCGCACCCTGGAGCTCGACGACACCGAACGCCTGCAGGTGCGGGAGCTGCACCTGATCACGGCCAAGCCCGTCATGTACGTCGCCAACGTGGACGAAGGCGGCTTCGAAGACAATCCGCATTTGGACGCCGTGCGCAGGATAGCTGCCAGTGAAGGCGCCGAAGTGGTGACGATCTGCGCCGCGATCGAAGCCGAGATCGCGCAGCTCGAAGATGACGACAAGGCCGAATTCCTGGCCGAGCTGGGGCTCCAGGAGCCGGGCCTCGACCGCGTCATCCGCTGCGCTTATCGATTGCTGGGGCTGCAGACGTTCTTCACGGCCGGTCCGAAAGAAGTGCGCGCGTGGACCACGCGCACCGGCGCCACCGCGCCGCAGGCGGCGGCCGAAATCCATACGGATTTCGAAAAAGGCTTCATCCGCGCGGAGGTCATCGCCTATGACGATTTCGTGAAGCTGGACGGCGAGCAGGGGGCAAAGGAAGCCGGCCGCCTGCGCCTCGAAGGCAAGACTTACGTCGTCCAGGAAGGCGACGTCATGCACTTCCGCTTCAACGTCTGATCGAGCTCCGCCGCCGCCGCCGAAATCCTGCTGCAGGAGCCCGTCTCACGGGCGACCACCTCAATGCCAGGCCCGCCGACTGGCCTCCACGCGGTACAACACGTAATCCCTTAAAGCCGCGGCCTGCGCGTACTCCACGAAGGGCACCGTCACCGCCCCCGCCGCCAGGTGAAACCGCATCGTCGCCAATCCCTTTCGCCGCTGGAACGGCGACTGCGTCACGCTCACGCGCTGCACCTTGCGGTGTAACCACAGGACTACGCGGCTCCCGATGAAGCCGCGGCGAAACGCCGCGCCGTGCGGGGTGATCGCGATTCCGAAGCGCCGGTATCGCCGCCATACCACGGCTCCCGCGAGCGGGATCCACAACAGCCAGAGCAGCGTCCAGGCCCCCGTCGCCGGCCACAACGCGGCGGCCGCGGCGATCGCCGGCAAGACGCCTGCGAGCAGCAGCCGCGAACGAAAGTAATAGCGGGAAATCCCCTCGAATGCGGCGTCGCGGGGATCGAGCGGGAGATCCACGAGCTCCTCCTGGAAAATCTCCGACGCGACGCCGGGAACCGCCTCGCCTGTGCAGATCGGCACCTCGAATCGGCTGGTCGCGCCGCTACGCCCGCTCGTCGCCTGGCGCGTGCGCAAGCGATAACGCCGGAACTGCCGCAGCATGGCGTTCTGGATGACATGCAGCGACTGGACTTTCACGCGCTGCACCGACTGTTCATGGCGCGTCAGCAGCCCTCCGGTCGCTCGCAGGACGTCGCCGTCGGCCACGAGCGTGTAACGGTGATAGCGCAGGAGCGCCGCCAAGATGGATACGCCCAGCAACACCGCCACGAGAACGAGCAGGACCAGCAGCGCCAGTGCGAGTGCGGCACCAAAGCTGAGCTGCGCCGCGCCGAGCGCCTGCAGCACCGCGTTTTCCTCGACCCATTGCTCCGAGTTCTGTTCCAGGTATTCGCTGAGCGGCCCGATCAGCACGAGGACGAGAAACACGCGACCGCTCGAGAGGCCGATGCGCACGATGTCGCCGCCATTCAAACGCACGAGCGTGCGCGCTTCGGCTTGCTGCTGAGACTCGATCGGCCCTGGCCCGGTCTCGACCCGCGGCGCCCGGCGTATGCGCTCGCGAACGGCGCCGGCGAGCCGTCCGTCGACGGCGGGCAGGTGGCCCTCCTGGCCGGACGAGCCGGCAGTGTCGAGGTTGACGGTCACGAGACCGAACAGCCGGAATATGAAGTTCTGGGACGTATTGACGCCCTGTATGCGTTCGAACTTGATATCGAGCTGGCGCTTACGAA
>DATABW010000038.1:0-4630 GCA_036259375.1 Woeseiaceae bacterium | reverse complement strand
ACCGGCGCCGCCCGCACGGCCTGCCGGACACGTTCCGCCAGCAAGGCTCCGGCGGCGCTGTCGGTGCGCGGCAGCAGAACTACGAATTCCTCGCCGCCGTATCGCGCCGCCACGTCGCTCGCGCGCACCTGCGACTCGATTCGCTGGGCGAGTTCCCGAAGGACGTCGTCACCCGCGGCATGCCCCCAGGTGTCGTTGATGCGCTTGAAGTGATCGAGGTCCAGCATCAAACAGACGAGCGTCTCTCCGTCGCGCCGGGCCCGCGCCAGTTCCTCGGCGAGGCGAACCTGCAGGTAACGCCGGTTGTGCCACCCGGTGAGGACGTCGGTGAAGCCACTGCGCAGGAGCCGCGCGCGGTTCACTGCGTTCTCGAGGGCGAACGACGCAATGGCCCCGAGGTGCGAGAAGAAGTCCGTCGCGTGTTTGCTGGTGAAGCGGCCGGCGTCGTTGCTGCCGAAGTTGATGCTGCCGATCAGCAATTCCTTGTGCATCAGCGGCAGCAGCGCAATGCTCCCGAACCGGGCACCGGCGCGAAAGATCTGCTCGTGATCCGCTTTTCGGAATCCTCCCAGCCAGGGCTTTCGCAACGACGCATACTGCGGCGCGAGACCTGCGAGGGATTCGACGAACTTGAGGCCCGGCAGGTCGGCCGCCTTCGAGCCCGACGCCAGCAGCAGGTGACGAACATCGTGATCCGGGTCGCAGAGCACGACAGTGACCTGCTCCAGCTTGTAACTCTGCGCGAGCCCCGTGAGCATCTGCCGGAACAGCGACGACAGGTCCTCTGCCTGCAGCAACGCCAGCTCCCGTTGCTGCGACAGCTTCAGAATCGCCGTGTTGCGAGCGACCTCCTCGGTAAGCTGCGCGAGCTGCCGCCGCATGCGCGTGACTTCCCATGTGAGGTCTTCTTCACGGGTGACCATGTTGTACGATCCGGCAGCTTTCCAACCTGATTTTTGCTTGTATCAGAAAGCAGCCGCGGCGTCGCGGCGGGGCGTCGCGATTGTCGTTCGTGCGTGACGAAACGGCTCAGCGCCGGGTCGCCAGGTACTCCCGGCCCTGTTCCATCATGCGGACGAAGGCGGTCTCGTCGCCGTCGGCAACGAGCTGCCGGATGCGGCCTGCGGCATCGCACAGCGCATCGAGGGGCCCCAGCCCGAACCGGTTCAGGTGCTGGATTTCGAAATAGAGGTGCGGATTTTCCCGGGCAACGGCCGCCGAGACCAGCAGCTGCGCATCGAACGTCGTCGAGGAAAGCCGCGCGAGCCTGGGCGCCGCCTCGCCGCTCTCCGCCAACGCGGTAAAGAAAGCAATGTTCAGCGCGTGGGACAGGCCCAGCACGTAGGCAATCAGGCGGTCGTGATCGTCGAGGCTCATGTCCAGTTGTTCCACCATCGTCGAGGCGAACAGTTCCTTCGCGGCAGCCGTCGCTTCCGGCGAACCGATATCCACGAACACCAGGTGGCGGCCGGAAAGCAGCTCGGTATCCGGCCCGAACATCGGGTGCAACGAGGTTGCCTTGCAACCGGCCTCAATCAGCGCCGCCAAGCCGTCCCGCAGCGGCGTCTTGAGCGAGCCGATGTCGAACACGAGACCGCGCGGCTCGAGGGCGGCGAGCTGTTCCAGGATTACTCCGGATACCGCCAGGGGTGTCGCCACGACGATGACGTCGTAATCCGTGCCCGCTTCTTTCCAGTCGCGGAAAGTGGCCGGCCCTGCCTCGGCGCGCGAATCGGCGACGAAGGTCGCGAACCCCTGCGATGTGAAGAACTCGACGAACCACCCGCCCATCTTCCCGGCGCCGCCGATCACCAGCACGCGCCGGCCGTTCCCCTTGCCTTCCGCCGCCACGCGCTCGCGTTCCTGGCGGGCGAGCGAGGTGTGAATCAATGCTCGCAGCACGTTTTCGGCCAGCTTCGGGTCGATCGCCAGTCGCTCGGCATGGGCACGCGCCATCTCGAGCACGTCCTTCTCCCGCTCGTAATCACGCGTCGCGCGGCCCGTCGACAGCTTGTTGCGGCCGATTTCACCCACGATACGCTGGCGTTCGGCGATCAGCTCGAGCAGGCGCCGGTCGACGGCGGACAACTCGTCTCTCAATTGTTCGAGGTTCATATTCTGGTTCTTGGCTGCCGGCGCGGCGGCTTGTTACCCGTAGTTTTACAGGACCGCCGCAACGCACGGCAAGCAGTTCGCTGCGCGCCCACTACCGTCCTTGCGGCAATCGTGCGACCATTCGCAGCACTTCCACCAGCTTGAAATGAACGGGATTTGACGATGAAGACACGTGCCGCCGTGGCCTGGGCAGCAGGCAAGCCTCTCGAAATCGAAACAATCGACCTCGACGGACCGAAGAACGGCGAGGTGCTGTTGCGTAACGTCGCAACCGGCGTTTGCCACACCGATGCGTTCACGTTATCGGGCGAAGATCCCGAAGGATTGTTCCCGGCCATACTCGGCCACGAAGGCGGCGCAATCGTCGAGGAGATCGGTCCGGGCGTCACCAGCGTCAAAGCCGGCGATCACGTCATCCCGCTCTACACGCCGGAGTGCGGCAAATGCGAATTCTGCACGTCCGGCAAGACCAACCTCTGCCAGGCCATACGCGCCACGCAGGGCCAGGGACTGATGCCGGACGGCACGTCCCGTTTCTCCCGGAAGGGCGAGCGCATTTACCATTACATGGGAACGTCGACGTTCAGCGAATACACGGTGCTGCCCGAAATCGCGGTTGCCAAGGTGAGCGAAAAGGCGCCGCTGGAGAAAATCTGCCTGCTCGGCTGCGGCATCACGACCGGGATCGGCGCGGTGCTCAACACGGCCAAGGTCGAGCCGGGCGCAACGGTGGCGGTGTTCGGGCTGGGCGGCGTCGGCCTGAGCGCCATCCAGGGCGCCACGATGGCCGGGGCGTCGCGCATCATCGCGGTCGACGTGAATCCCGACAAGTTCGAGCTCGCGACGCAGATGGGCGCGACCGACACGGTCAACCCGAAGGATCACGACGCGCCGATCCAGGAAGTCATTGTCGAGATGACGAAGGGCGGTGTCGACTACTCTTTCGAGTGCGTCGGCAACGTGAAGCTCATGCGCGCCGCGCTCGAGTGCTGCCACAAAGGCTGGGGCGAATCGGTCATCGTCGGCGTCGCGGGCGCAGGCCAGGAAATCAGCACGCGCCCCTTCCAGCTCGTCACTGGCCGTGTCTGGCGCGGTACCGCATTCGGCGGCTGCAAAGGCCGCTCGCAGCTGCCCGGCATGGTGGACCAGTACCTGGACGGCAAAATCAAGGTCGACGAGTTCATCACTCACACCATGCCGCTCGAAGACATCAACAAGGCATTCGACCTGATGCACGAGGGCAAGAGCATCCGGTCGGTGGTGCATTTCTGAATCGGATCGCCGCCCCGTGAATCTGCAGGTGCCGGGCCGGCTTCCCGGGGAGTTGCCCGCCGACCCGATGGCCTGGGCTGAATCGTGGTTGCAAGAGGCGGCGGCTCGAGGTGCGCAGCGGAACCCGAATTCGATGACGCTCGTGACGGTCGGCGCGGAAGGACAGCCGTCGGCGAGGATCGTGCTGTGCAAGGAATTCGTCGCGGATCCGGGTTATCTCGTGTTCCATACCAACTACCGCTCCCGCAAGGCGCGTGAGCTGGCCGCTAACCCTAAAGTTGCCGCGGTGTTTCACTGGGACAGCCTCGGTCGCCAGGTCCGCATCGAAGGCACTGCCGTCCGTTCACCCGAAGCGGAAAGCGACGCGTACTTTGCGACCCGGGCCTGGGGCAGCCGCCTGGGCGCCTGGGGCAGCGACCAAAGCACGCCGATACCGTCGCGGGAAGCACTGGTGGCGCAAGTGAAGAAGCGCGCGGCGGATCTGGGGCTGGTGTTGGACGGTGACACGCAGACGCTCGCCGTGGATCCGCCTCCGTCGATTCCGCGCCCGCCGCACTGGGGCGGGATCCGGATCTGGGCCTCGGCGATCGAGCTGTGGGTGGAGGGAGTCGACCGTATCCACGATCGCGCGTACTGGCAACGCTCGCTCTCGCCGACGGACGATCATTCCTTTTCTGTCACTCCCTGGTCCGGCACGCGCTTGCAGCCCTGATGGACCCGCAGTTGCTGGACAGGAAAATCGGCTGCCCCTTTTGCGGCGAGGCGATGGAAATCGTGCTCGACCTGTCCGCCGGTGGCCAATCGTACATCGAGGATTGCCAGGTCTGCTGCCAGCCCATGCAGGTCAGCTTCGCCGTGGAGGACGGCGAGCTGACGTCGATCCGGGTGGAGCGTGCGGGCTAGCTCGTCACGGTTCAGCCTCCTTGCCGCCGCGGTCCTGTCGCTCCTGCTGGGTGCGGCGAATGCCCCGGCACAGGTACTGCTGTCGGAAGGTACGAACCTGGCTGTCGACGTATCGCCGTCGGCGCAGAAGCTCGCGATCGACCTGCTCGGCAGTATCTGGATACTCGATGCCGGCGGCGGCCCTGCGCAGGCAGTCAGCGACAACCTGCAGCCGGCGCGGCGCCCGCAATGGTCGCCCGACGGCGAGCACCTCCTCTACCACGTGCTCGGCGACACACGACAGCTCCACGCGATGCCGGTTCCGGGAATGCGCCGACCGATTCTGCACCGCGCATTCCCG
>DATABW010000037.1:0-6231 GCA_036259375.1 Woeseiaceae bacterium | reverse complement strand
CAGGATTTCACCTACGGCCTTGATTCGATCGGCCGCTACTATCGGGACTACGTGCGGCTGATGGACCACTGGGACGAGGCATTGCCGGGCTTCGTGCTGCGGGTCAGGCACGAGGACGTCGTTGACGACCTGGAGGCGCAGGTGCGCCGCCTGCTCGATTTCTGCGGCTTGCCGTTCGAGGCGCAGTGCCTGAACTTCCACCAGACTGATCGCAGCGTCCGCACGCCGAGCTCGGAGCAGGTGCGCCGGCCGATCTACCGTGAGGGCGTCGAGCACTGGCGGAATTACGAACCCTGGCTGGGCCCGCTGCGTGACGCCTTGGGCGAGAGCGTGATCGAACGCTACTAAAGCATGGGCCACTATACCGACAGCTTTGGAATTACCGCAAAAGGGACGCCGTGAACGCAGAACCGCCTGTTCCAGAGACCAAAGACCGGCCGAGGTTCACGATAAACCGGTACGTGTTCGCCTTTTCCGCCGGGCTCATCCTGCTCTTTATCGTCGCCACGCTCGCCAACATCGATGCCGCGGAAGCCACCTTCAATACGGTCAGGGACGGCATCACGCGCCGCTTCGGCTGGTTCCTCATACTCAGCGTGCAGGGCTTCCTGCTGTTCTGCGTCTACCTGGCGCTGAGCCGCTTCGGCCACATCCGCATCGGCGGCCCCGGGGCGCGGCCGGATTTCTCGGCGTTCAGCTGGTTTGCGATGTTGTTTGCCGCCGGTATGGGCATCGGCCTGATGTTCTGGAGCGTCGCCGAGCCCATCCTGCACCTGCAGAATCCGCCGGGTGCGACGGGCATGACGATCGCGGGCGCGCAGCGCGCGATGGACCTGACGTTCCTGCACTGGGGCTTTCACGTGTGGGGCATCTATGCCCTCGTCGGCCTGTCGCTCGCCTACTTCACCTTCAATCGCGGCCTGCCGCTGACGATCCGCAGTGCTTTCTACCCGTTGCTGGGCAACCGCATCCAGGGACCGCTCGGCCACATCATCGATACGCTCGCGGTGATCGCAACGATGTTCGGGCTCGCGACCTCGCTCGGCCTCGGCGTGAGCCAGATCAACGCGGGACTGAATGCGGTATTCGGGATCAGCTTCGGCAGCGGCGCGCAGCTGCTGCTGATCGCGGCCATAACGGCGCTGGCGACCGCATCCGTTGCGTCGGGCCTGGAACGCGGGATCAGGCTGCTCAGCCTGACCAACCTGTATGCAGCCATCGTGCTGCTGGTTTTCCTCCTGCTCGTCGGTCCCACCCTGTTCCTGTTCAAAAACCTGGTGCAGAGTACCGGGCATTACCTGCAGAACCTCCTGACGCTCGGCAGCTGGACCGAAACCTATTCGCGCGACGAGAGCTGGCAGGGCTCCTGGACCATTTTCTACTGGGCCTGGTGGATCGCGTGGTCGCCGTTCGTGGGTATGTTCATTGCGCGCATTTCGAAAGGCCGCACGGTACGCGAGTTCGTGCTCGGAGTGCTGTTCGTGCCCTCGCTGCTCACCTTCGTCTGGGTGTCGGTGTTCGGCGGCGCCGCTATCTACGAAACACTGTTCGTCGACACGAGTATCGTGGAGGCGGCGAATAACAACGTGGCTACCGCACTTTTTGAACTTCTCATGCGTTTTCCGCTTGCGGATGTAACGGTCTTGCTGGCGGTGCTCCTCGTGGCCATCTTTTTCGTCACCTCTTGCGATTCCGGCTCGCTGGTGATGGATATCCTCACTTCCGGTGGCAGGCTCGATTCACCCGTGCTGCAGCGCGTGTTCTGGGCGGTGCTCTCCGGCGTCGTGGCGGCCGTACTGATGGTCGGCGGCGGCCTGGCGGCGCTGCAGACCGCCTCTATCAGCACCGGCCTGCCGTTCGCGGTGGTGCTGGTGCTGATGGCGTGGTGCCTGCTGAAGGCTTTCCGGGAGGAAATGCCGGCAATGAGTTACCGCGCCGCCAAGGCGATGTATTGCGACGACGACGAAAACGGGAGGTAGGAGCCCGTCCCCACGGCGACCGGCGATTGTCCGCCGGTACAACGATGATGCAAAACATCGGCGCTGATGTCGCCCGTGAGACGGGCTCCTACAGGCGGAGGCGCTCGTTGTCCGGATCGTAGGGGCTTTCGGGGAGGACCGTCGCCTCGTAGCGGCCGCCGAGGATTTCGATCTCGAGCCCCGTGCCCGGCTGGGCGAGCTCCGGCTTCACCATCGCGAGTGCCAGTGATTTTTGTAACCGGAAGCCGTAGTTGCCGCTGGTCGAGCGGCCCACGAGCTCGCCGTTCCGGCGTATCGGGTTGTTGCCGAGCGGATCGCGGTCGGTGACGCCGTGCACTTCGAGCGTGACGAAGGCGTTGTCGAAGCCCTGCTCCTGCCAGTCCAGCAGCCCTGCCCGCCCGATGAACTCGCCCTTGCCGGGGTGCACGAAACGGCCCAGCCCGGATTCCAGCGCCGCATACTCGATCGACAGCTCGGTGCCGATCAGGCGATACGACTTCTCCATTCGCAGCGAATCCATTGCGCGGATGCCGAACGGCTTCAGCTCGAGGTCGGCACCCGCTTCCATCAGCGCATCGAAGATGTGGTTCTGGTACTCGAGCCCGTGGTGGATCTCCCAGCCGAGCTCGCCCACGAAGTTGACGCGCATCAGGCGCGCGGGTGCCAAGCCGACTGTGGTGTCACGCGAGGCGAGCCACGGGAACTCCTCGTTCGACAGCGGCGCGCCGGCAACCCGCTCCAGTAGCTGTCGCGACTTCGGGCCGGCGACGACGAGCACGCCCATTGCCCCGGTCAGGTTCTCTAAACGGACGGAGCCGTCCCGCGGCAGGTGGCGGAAGATCCAGTCGTGGTCGAGCCGCTGCCAGGCGCCCGCCGATACGAGATAAAAGGAGTCGGTCGCCTCGCGGAGGACCGTGAATTCCGAATGCACACCGCCGCGCGGCGCCAGCGCGTGGCAGAGCGCGATTCGACCGAGCTTTTTCGGCAAGCGGTTCGCGACCAGCCGGTCGAGGAAGGCTTCGGCCCCCGGCCCCGAGACGCGCGCTTTTGCAAACGCGGTCATATCCAGCAGCCCGACGTGTTCGGCGACGTGCCGGCACTCGTCACCGACGTGCTCGAACCAATTCGAGCGCCGGAACGACCAGTGATCTTCGCGCGCCACGCCTTCGGGCGCGAACCAGTTCGGGCGCTCCCAGCCGAACTTCTGCCCGAATACCGCGCCGCGTGCTTGCATCCGCTCGTAGCAGGGAGCGGTGCGCAAAGGCCGTCCCGCCGGTCGTTCCTCGTCCGGGTAGTGGATCGTGAAGACCATCGAGTAAGCTTCTTCGTTCTTGGCCTTCAGGTATTCCTTCGTCGCGTAGTCGCCGAAGCGTCGTGGATCGACGCCGAGCATGTCGATGGTCGGCTCGCCTTCGACGATCCACTCCGCGAGCTGCCAGCCGGCGCCGCCCGCCGCGGTAATCCCGAAGCTGTGGCCTTCATTCAGCCAGAAATTCCGCTTGCCCCAGGCGGGCCCCACGATCGGGCTGCCATCCGGCGTGTAGGCAATGGCGCCGTTGTACACCTTCTTCACACCCGCCTCGGCAAAGATCGGCACGCGGTGGATCGCAGATTCGATGTGCGGCATGAGCCGGTCGATATCCTCCTGGAACAGCTCGTACTCCGCATCCGGCGATGGGCCGTTCAAGTAACAGGTTGGCGCGCCGGCCTCGTAAGGTCCCAGCAGCAGCCCGCCGGCTTCCTCGCGCATGTACCAGGAGCCGTCGGATTCGCGCAGCACGCCCATTTCCGGGAGTGCACGCTGGTGCCGCGACACGATGTCGGGATGCGGCTCGGTGACGATGAACTGGTGCTCGACGGGAATGACGGGCACGTCCAGGCCGACCATCCTGCCGGTCTGCCGCGCGAAGCTACCCGTGGCCGAGACCACGTGCTCGCAGGTGATCTCACCCTTGTCGGTTTGTACCACCCATTCGTCGTTCGGCTTCTGCTCGATGCCGGTAACGGTCGTGTGACGGTAGATCTTGCCGCCTCCCTCCCGTGCGCCTCGCGCCAGCGCCTGCGTCAGGTCGGCCGGCTGGATGTAGCCGTCGTCGGGGTGGCGTATGGCGCCGACCAGCCCGTCGGTGATCGCCAGGGGCCATAGTTCCTGCACCTGCCCCGGCGCCAGGAATTCGACGTTGACGCCGATCGTCTGCGCGACGCTCGCGTACTGCCGGTATTCGTCCATCCGGTCTTCGTTCGTAGCGAGCCGGATGTTCCCGACCAGCCGCAGCCCGACGTCCTGGCCCGTCTCCTCTTCGAGCTGCTGGTACAGCGCGACCGAGTACTTGTGGAGCTGGCCCACGGAATAACTCATGTTGAACAAGGGCAGGAGCCCGGCGGCATGCCAGGTCGAGCCCGAGGTCAGCTCGCGGCGCTCCACCAGCACCACGTCGGTCCAGCCCTTCTTCACCAGATGGTAGAGCGTTGACACGCCGACTATGCCCCCGCCGATGATCACGACCCGCGCATGTGTGTCCATCGTCAAGGATCAGTGAAAAAATCGATCGACTTCATCAGGCCGCCGAACGGGAACACGTGGATCCCGGCGATGCCCGCTGCCGGGGATTCGGCCCGGTAGCGCGAAAGCGCGGCGAGCATCGCCTCCGGCGTCCACCGGCCGAGCAGGTGGGTGACGGCGTCCGGCCGCCGGGCCAGGATCCGGGAGGACGCGCCGACCCCGCACTGCAGGGCGTAACGCAGCAGGGTCTGCGCCTTGGCCGGCCCGGGCAGGCCGATGCGCACCGGCAGCCGGATGCCTTCGGATCGCAGCTGCCCGAGCCAATCGATCACCGGCTCGGCGGAGAACGCGAACTGGGTAACGATCCACATCGCCGCACCGGTATCGCTGGCATAGGCGGCTTTGCGGCGCAGTGCGTCCATCAGCGCTGGCGCGTCGGCGACCGGGTGGCCTTCCGGATGCCCCGCCACGCCGATATCGTCGAACCCGTGCGTCTGCAGCAGGCCCGTATCGAAAACGTCCAGTGTGCTCCTGAACGGCCCCGCCGGCCGGCGGCGGTCGCCCGCGATCAGGAGCAGCGACGACGCACCCGCTTCCGCCAGCCGGTCGAGCTGTTCGTCCAGCATCTCCCGGCTCGCAATGGAACGTGCGCTCACGTGCGGCACGGCGCGGAAACCTTCCGCGGCGAGCTGCCGGCAAGCCCGTATCGTATCCGCCATGGTCGCGCGCGGCAGGTACGGGACGTAAACGCAGGTGCCTGGCGGTACGTGGCCCGCCAGCGAACCGGACGCCTCCAGCTGCTTCGGCGTCGCCTCGATCGAAAACCCGTCGGCGAGCCGCCTCGACTCCACCGGATCAGGCTGCGCTGCCGAGTAAACGGGCAAGAGCCCCATTCCTCAGTACGCGTAATCGCGTCCGCTTTGCTTCGCGACCTCGCGCGAATTCGGGTTGACCGACGGGCGGAAAGGGACCTCGACCACTTCGGCCTCCACCGGCACGCCGGGCACATCCGCGTACTCGTCGGGCAGCATGACACTGAGCCTGGTGCCGATTTCCTTCAGTCCGACGGGAATGTGGCAGAGCGCGATGTTCGTCCGGAGCTCCGGCGAATACCACGGTGAAGTGACGTAGCCGACCGGATCGCCGCCGGCGGCCGCCGAAATGAGCCAGAAATCGGGCGCGTAGTCCGTGATCGGCTTGCCGCCGAGCTTGATGCCGGCGAGAGTCAGCTTGAACGGATAGCGCCCGGCGTCGATTTCCGCGCGCACCGCTTCCAGGCGTTCCTTGCCGATGTAATCGGCCTTCTTTTCACGCGGCACCTGGTAGGCCAGGTTGCACTGGAAAGGCAGCATCTCCTGGTCCATGTCCTGGCCCCACGACAGGATGCCCGCGGCAATGCGCCGGTGATGCGCCGGCGCGATCACCATGAGGTTGTGCCGTACGCCGGCTTCCAGTACGGCGTTCCACATGTCCTCGGCGTGCAGGGTCGCGTCGATCAGGTAGATCTCGTAACCCTTTTCGCCGGTGAAGCCTGTCTGCGACACGATGCAATCGTGGCCGGCGATCTGCCCTTTCATGAGGCCGTAGAAGGGAATGTCGCGCACCTCGTCGCCGAACAGGTCGACCATCAGCGCTTCCGATTTCGGCCCCTGGATCTGCACGGGGCAGACGTCGATCTCGCCGATCGTCACGCGGAATCCGTGGCCGGTATTCACGCCGCGCAGCCACCATTCGATGTCGCTGTCGGAC
>DATABW010000036.1:0-12927 GCA_036259375.1 Woeseiaceae bacterium | reverse complement strand
GACCCGTGACCACTGCTCGGTTGTCCAGTGCCGGGTTGGCCAGCAGGGCGCCTACGTTCACGGCGCCGCCGTCCGGAACCAGGCCGAGCGTATCCGCGTCACCGGACGTGAAGTTGAAGCGATTGGCGAGCGTCCAATCGTCGGAAAAATCGAACCGCACGGAACCGCCGGTCACCGACCCGTCCCAGCCGCGGCCTTCGCCCAGATCCAGCGTGCTGGTCTTCTCTTCCGGCGACCCCGGATCCGCGCCGTTGTTGTTGTCGAAGGTGATTTCCCGCTGCCGGTTCAACGTACCCAGCTGGTTGTATTCGGCGTCGACGCCCGGCACGTTGAGGGCCACCGGGAGATACCAGGTGCCGTGATCGTCGGTATTCCGGTGGTAGACATTGATCGTGCCGTTGTCCAGTTCCTTGGTCAGGTTAATCGTGAACTGCTGGCCCTCTTCGGCATTGAACCCCGCCTCGCGGATTCCCGGTGAGCTGGAGATGTAGCCCCCGATCATGTAGTAGAGGTCCTCGCCGAGCGGTCCGCTCAGCACCGCGTCGAAGCGCCGCAGGTCGTAGTCGGAAGTCGAATACTTGACCAGTCCTTCGGTCTCTTCGCCGCCCTCCTTGAGGATAAAGTTGGTCGTCAGCCCGGGCTGCCCGTTTGAAAAGACGGGATTCGGACCGCCGCGCAGGGCCTCGACCCGCGCGATCGTCTCGTCGATCCGGAAGATCGAGGTGTTCTCGAGGAACGACAGGGTCGGTGGCGGAAAGATGGGCGATCCGTTCAGCTGCACGGTGAGGAACGGCGCGTCGCCCGAACCTGGAAAGCCGCGGACGAAGACGTTCGCGCCGGCCACACCGCCGGAGGACTCCGCCCAGACGCCAGGCACCATCTTCAACAGATCGGCCGTGCTTGTCGGCGAGAACCGGTCGATCTGCTCGTCGTCGATCGTCGTAATAGCGAAGCTGGCGTCGAGCTTGAGCATCTCCGAGCCACCGGGCGTGCCGGTGACGATTATCTGCTCAACCTCGCGCGGTGCGGTCTCCTCCTGCTGCTGGCCGTGGACCGGCAGGGCGGTCAGCAAAACGCTCGCGCAAACGAGCGTCGTACGGCCCACTGCCCCGAAAGAACCGCGCAAATTCGAACTCATCATCAGATCTCCCCCGTCTGGATCGGCAGCGGCGCCTTGAAGAAACAGGCGATGGCCGCTGCAATAACGTCTCACACAAGCCAAGACGGCCCCGGGCCGGAGATGGACCCCCCTTTTTGACCAACTCGGCCGCGACCGGACTGCTTCCCGCCGAGGTCGTCAATCCCGCCGGAGCCACCCTGTGTCGATGCCGGTGAGCGCCTCGAAATCCAGGATGTCGTCCCGGTAGATACTGAACAGCCGAGCCCGATCCGCCGTTGACGCGCCGGTGTAATTGGATTTTTTCGTCAGCAACCTGCCGCCCAAAGACATTGCCAGTTGTTCCGCATGCAGGAATCTCACCAGTCGCCTCGCGAGCCCGGCCTGCATCAGCCGGGCGGCGGCGCGCGATCGGGGCAGCGACGCTGCATTCCTCTTCATGGGCTCCAGCGCGGCGACCTCCTCGACTGGCAGCCCCAGGAACTCGAACAGGCCCTCCATTTCCTTCTTGAAATCGCCGGCCAGGCGCTCCAGCAGCAAGATCTTGATCTGCGCGGCATCGAAATAGTCGAGCCATCGGCGCAGATGACGACCATAAAAGCCGGGCTGGAGCAGGTAGCGGCGCTCGTAATCGCCCGGTCGGCTCGACTCCGCCGCGTCGATTGCCGCGTCCAGTGTGAGATCGGATTTTCCCGTGCGCTTTTCCCTGTAGTGGAAATGCGAGATAGCCCGATCGACCGGGTTGCGCAGGATGACTACCAGGTGAGCGAGCGGCACCGCAGCTCGTACTGCCGCAGGACAGCATGGATCGAGGAAGTACGTCGGTGAAGCCTCGCCCTTTAGCTGCGACGGCGCGCAGCCTGCCCAGAGCTTCAAGTATTCCTCCGTATCGCTGACCCTGCGGCTGAACAAGGCGAAGTCGTCAGAGGAGTGAAAGTATCTCGGCTCCTTGACCGCAGACATGCAGATCGACGGCGCTGAATCGAGCACGGCGTGCAGCGTCGTCGTGCCCGAACGAGGCACGCCGATGACGAGGAAATCCGGCCAGCGAGCATCAAATGATCCCTTCCTTGGCGCGCCAGCCAGGGCTTGCGGGGAAAGGTCAGTGGTACTTGTCATCAGGCTCATGCCTGTGGATCTTCCTCGGTGAATACGTACAGGATAGCTGAATCTCCGCTGGTGAAAAGCAGCGGCGCGCACCGTTAACCAAGCGGCGCATACGGCACCCGAGCGCTCTTGTCCTCGGCACTGCCGGCCGCAACTCCTGACGGCCGTAACTCCTGACGGCCGCAATGGCCCCGGCTGCGAGACTGGCTCTTGCTGCGAGCGAGCGCTGGACCTGGCCGGCGTCGCCTGTGGAGTCTACGCTCCGGATCAGTAATTCATGCGGAAGGTGATGCCGAACGTACGCGGCTGGTTCGTCCGGAACCCCAGGCGCGCGCGGCCACCGCGCTCGCGGTCGAACGACAGGTTCGCGTTTTCGTCGAACACATTGTCGACGTACACCACTGCTTCCCAGGTATCGCTCGCCAGGCCTGCCCTGAGATTGAATATCTCATACGCGTCCAGCTCCAGGTCGACGATCGTGGGCTCGTTGCCGGTCGCCCCGCCGAACGGCAGCCCGGATACGAATACCCCGGCGCCGGGCACCTGGTCGCTCGGCTGCGTGTAGCGATCGCCCACGTACTGCAACGTGGCGGACACGAACGGTTCCGAATCCGCCGGTGCCCAGGCGAGTGGAAAATAGTAAGTTCCGACGGCGGCGAACTGCATCTCCGGCACCGACGCCAGCCGGTTGCCTTCCTGAATGCCGCCGAGCACTTGCCCCGTGCTGGGGGCGACCACGGTCGAGTCGAACTCTGCCTCGATGTAGCTGCCTGCGAACGAAAGGTCGAGGTTGTCGATCGGCTGGGCACCGAGTTCCAGCTCGACGCCCGTGGTGTGCGCTTCCGGTACGTTGAAAGAGATACGTGAGGAGCATGAGCCGGCGTCCAGCGTCACCTGCAGGTCCTCGATATCGGCGTAGAACGCCGCCGCGTTGAGCTGGATTCCGTTATCGAAGCTCGACTTCACGCCGACCTCGTAGTTCCACAAGGTTTCGTCTTCATAGGATTGGAATCTGCCGAATATGGCTTCGTCCTCGTCAGTGCAGAGCGGGACATTAAGAGGATCGTTGACGCCGCCGAGGCGGAATCCCTGGGACGCTTGTGCGTTGAAGGTAACAGTATCGCTGAAATCGTAGCTGGCCATGATCCGTGGGGTGAAGCCATCCGCCGACGTCTCGTCGAATTGGTCGGCGAGGCTGGAGAAAATGCCGCCTTGCAGAATCGAGCGTTGCTCCTCGTAATCGTAGAAGCGCCCGCCCGCGGTGACGTGGAGGCGATCCGTTACCTCGTAGCTGGCCTCACCGAAGACGGCGATCTGTTCGAGATCGTAGGGCAGGTCCGAGTTGAACGGGGAATCCGCGGGGAAGCCGTTTGCGAGCGCCGCCGAAGTGCCCGGACCGAAATCCGGGTCCGCATCGACAAACGCGTCGTAGCCCGGCGTCGGCAACCGCTGCGCGTAATCGCGGGAATTATCGGCATAGAACACCCCGACGAGCCACTGCAACGGACCCTCCGTGTTGGAGCTGAAACGCAACTCGCCCGTGATCTGCTCGAATGCCGTCGTGTCCCGGAGGTTGGAAGGCAGCAGCACCCCTGCGTCAGGAAACCCGAAATCCACCGATACGCTCCCGCTGAGTGCGCTGGCGTCGCGGCTGACCAGAACGTCGCGCTCCGTGTAACTGGTGGTCAACGTGGCATCGAACCAGTCGAAGGAGGCTTCGGCCGTGAGATCGGCGATGAGGAGGTCGTCTTCGTAGGCCTCATCGAGCAGGAGGTACTGCTCGCGCTCGCCGAGCTGGATTGCCGGGCGGGTCGTCGTGAACGGGTTCGCGTACAGGTTGTACACCTCCTGGCGATTGAATCCATCCGCTTCGATCCGCTGGAACAGGAGGCGCGGCGTGATCATCAGGTTATCGCTCACCTGCCAGCCGAGCATCAGCCGCCCGCCGGTACGTGAGCCGCTGTTGACGTCTTCGTTGCGCGTGCCGCCTTCGCCCAGCGCGTCGATAAAGCCCGCATACTCGGTGACATAGCCGACGGCCCGGAGCGCCGCACGGCCCTCGGCGAGAGGCAGGTTCACCATGCCTTTGAGGTGTCCGCCGGGATCGCCGTCGCTCAGTGTATGGAGGTCCGCCTCGACGGAAGCCTCGAATTCCTCCAGCAGCGGCTGGTTCGTTATATAGCGGATCGTCCCGCCGACCGAGCCGGAGCCGAACAGGGTACCCTGGGGCCCGCGAAGGGTTTCCACGCGCGCCAGGTCGTAGAGATCGATGTCAGGCGTGAACAGGGACAACGAGATCACCGTCTCGTCGAGGTAGATGCCCACCTGTTCTTTCACCCCCGGCTGGTCGCGCACGATCTGGCCGGCGGAGACGCCCCGGATCGCGACCTGGCTTTGCCCGGGGCCCAGATTCTGGATCGTCAGGCCCGCGATGTTTCGCGAGAGATCCTCGAGCGAGAGAGCCCCGGCTCGCTGGATTTCCTCCTGCGACTGCACGTTGATCGAGAACGGCACCTCCTGCACCGTCGATTCCCGCTTGGTCGCCGTCACGATGATCTGCTCGACCCGGTCTTGTGCGTGTGCCGCCGGCGTCATACCCGTAACGGCCTCGAGGCCCATTGCAAAAAGGGCTGTTATGGCGACGCCCGAAGGCACGCCGGCAATAGCCGTAACCCTGCCAAGAATTTCGCGGAAATTCATGATCATTCCCCCTGCCATGGGCGTTGACGCCCGAACGCGACAAGTATAGACAATCAGGGCGTTTGCAGCTGGAAATGTGACGCGGCGCCGCCACTAAAACCAGAAACTCACCCCGGCGACCACTGAAAGGTCCTGCCTGCGATCGCCTTCGAGCCGGGCGAGATCCGCGGTCTGCCCGAGTTTCCGCTCCCATTCGAGGCCCGCGTAAGGCGCGAATTCAGGCGCCACCTCGTAACGCAGCCGGAGTCCGAGCTCGACGCCGTTGAATCCGCGGCCGAGGCGCAGCTCGGGGACCTCCTGGAGCGCGATCTCGACCTCGGCCGCCGGCTGCAGAATGAGCCGCTGCGTGATCAGGAGATCGTAGTCGGCTTCGAAGCGCGCGGAGAGATCGCCCTCGTCCGAAACGAATACGGCGCCGTCGAGCTCGAACCGGTAAGGCATGAGTCCCGCCAGTCCCAGGACCAGGTGGGCGCGGTCCGGGCCCTCGCTCCAGTCGTAGCGCAGGCCTGCCTGCACATCGAACCACGTCGTGATTGCACGGCTCCAGAGCGCCTGCACTTCGGCGTCGTCCGCTCCGCCGCCGGAGCTGCTGTCCCCTTCGGACCTGATCCTGAGCTTGTCCAGGTCTCCGCCGTACCAGGCCTGCGCCTCCCACACGGGGCCGGCACGCCCGTCGCCGATCGGCACTTCGAGGCGGTCGAACAGGACGCCGTAGGATTTCATCGCCCCGTGTTCCATCTGCATGTGCTCGCGAGCCTCGGCCATCGCGGCCGTGCCGTACACCCGATCGGCGGCATGGGGCGGCCCCGAGAATGCGGCTGCGGGCGGTGCTCCCGGCGCCGGTAAGGGTTCATCGTGAGCCGGACCGTGTGCGGCGTGGTGACCTGTTTCTGGAATCTGTGTGCCATGCCCGGCGTGGTCACCTGCTTCGGGAGTCTGCGCGCCGTGCCCGGCGTGCGGCTCGCCTTGTTGAGCAGCCGCCGACATTGCGAGCAGCATCAGCATCCACGCTGCCGAAACGGTTTTCATGCCGCTCATCCGTCGAGCGGCCGCACGGTGACGACGTTGAACATGCCGGCGTGCATGTGATAGAGCAGGTGACAGTGAAAAGCCCAGTCGCCCGGGTTGTCGGCAGTCAGGTCAAAGCTGATCTTGCTGCCCGGCAGTACGTTCACCGTATGTTTCATCGGGTGATGACCCGGGTGGCCGTTCACGACTTCGAAGAAGTGCCCGTGCAGGTGAATCGGGTGCTGCATCATCGTGTCGTTGACGAGCGTGACCCGAACGCGCTCGTCGCGGGCGAAGCGGATCGGCTCGACAACCTCGCTGAACTTCCGGCCGTCGAATGACCACATGAACCGTTCCATGTTGCCGGTGAGGTGGATCTCCAGGGATCGTGACGGCGGGCGCCGGTCGGGGTTGGGTTCCAGCGCCACCAGGTCGCTGTAGACGAGCACACGGTGGCCGGCATCCTCCAGGCCGAGACCTCGCTTGCCGGCCGAATCCTTGGGATGCATGGCCACCATGTCGACCCCTGTACCCGTTTTCGTTGCCGTCATCTCATGTGCCATCCCGGCCATGCTCATATCGTCCATGCCCATATCGTCCATGCCGAGCGTCGGCCTCGGTCGAAGCGGCGGTGGGGTAGCGGCCATGCCCGCCCGGGGCGCAAGCGTGCCAACCGCCATTCCGGAACGGTCGACCGATTCGGCTACGATTGCGTATGCGCGTTCGTGCACCGGCTCGACGATCAGGTCGTAGGTCTCCGCGACCGAGATCTGGAGCTCGTCGACCGTCACGGGGCGAACATCGTTACCGTCAGCCTGCACGACCGTCAGCGGCAAGCCCGGCAGGCGGAAGTTGAACACGGTCATCGCCGATGCATTGATGACTCGCAGTCTCACCCGTTCACCCGGCCTAAACAGCCCGGTCCAGTTTTCCTGCGGGCCATGACCATTCACCAGGTACGTGTAAGCCGACCCGGTGACGTCGGCGATGTCGGTTGGGCTCATTCGCATTCGATCCCACATCAACCGCTCACGCAGCGGCATCTGCTGCTCCGGGTCGCCCTCGCGGAACAACCCCGTGAGCGTGTGTTCCTGCCGGTTGAAGTAACCGCCGTCCTGCTTCAGTTTCCTCAAGATCGAGCGCGGGTGCATGAAGCTCCAGTCGGACAGCACCAGCACGTGCTCGCGGTCGTAGTCCACGGGATCCGTGCCGGCGGGATCGAAGATCAGCGGCCCGTAGTGCCCCAGCTGCTCCTGCAGACCGGAATGACTATGGAACCAGAAAGTGCCCGCGTGCCGCACGGGGAATCGGTAGACGAACGTTTCGCCCGGGCGGATCCCGGGAAAGCTCACACCCGGCACGCCATCCATGTCGAAGGGCAACAGCACGCCGTGCCAGTGGATGGAGGTATCCTCGTCGAGCTCGTTGGTCACGGCTATGCGCACGTCCCGGCCTTGCCTGAGCCGGATCAGCGGCGCGGGCACGGTCCCGTTGATCGTCACCGCTGTGCCCGTGCGGCCGCCGACCGTGAACGGCTTGCGTCCGATCCGCAGGGCAATCTCATCGCCGCCCAGCGTGGGCATATCCGCGGTAATGCCCCGCGTGCCGGAGCGCGCCCAGGCGGGGAGCAACGGCGCCAGCATGGCAGCGCCACCGACTGCCGCGCTGCGCTTCAGGAACTTGCGGCGGCCGGGCAGCGAGGGTGCGGTCACAGTTCCACTGCGCGCAACCGCAGCGCGTTTCCGATGACCGAGATCGAGCTGAAGCTCATTGCCGCCGCGGCGATCATCGGGCTCAGCAAAAGCCCGAATACGGGATACAGCACACCGGCGGCTATCGGGATACCCGCCGCATTGTAGATAAACGCGAAGAACAGGTTCTGGCGAATGTTCCGCATCGTCGCCTGGCTCAGCACGCGTGCACGCGAAACATCGATCAGGTCGCCCCGTACCAGCGTAACACCCGCGCTTTCCATCGCGACGTCAGTGCCCGTGCCCATCGCAATGCCGATATCGGCCTGCGCCAGCGCCGGCGCATCGTTGATGCCGTCGCCCGCCATCGCGACCTTGGCCCCGGTCTCCTGCAGTTCGCGGATCACACGATGCTTGTCTTCCGGCGAGACGTCGGCACGAACGTCATCGATCCCGATCTGCCGCGCCACGGCGGCCGCGGTACCGGCGCTGTCGCCGGTCAGCATCACGACTTTCAACCCGGCGGCGTGCAATTCCTCGATGGCGCGGGGCGTCGATTCCTTGATCGGATCGGCGATGCCCAGCAGGCCGGCGGGCTTGCCGTCGATCGCGACGAAGATCACCGTCCGGCCGTCGGCGCGTTCGGCTTCCGCGGCCTCCGCAAGCGCCGGATCGCCGGCGCCGACGCGCTCCATCATTCGCGCATTGCCGACCGCGACCCGCTTGCCGTCGACGCGGGCCTTGGCGCCCTGCCCGGTCACCGATTCGAAGGAGTCCGCCGCCGGCACGGCGAGGCCTCGCCCTCTGGCGCCGGCCAGTATCGCCTGCGCCAGCGGATGCTCGCTCGCCGTTTCGACCGCTGCCGCCAGCGACAGCAACTCGCCCTCGTCGAAGCCCGGCGCCGGCCGGACGGCAAGCAGCGCCGGGCGACCTTCGGTCAGCGTACCGGTCTTGTCGACAACGACCGTGTCGACTTTTTCGAACACCTCCAGGGACTCGGCGTTCCTGATCAGGATGCCGTGCCGCGCTCCCTTGCCCGTGCCCACCATGATGGACATGGGCGTCGCGAGCCCCAGCGCGCAGGGACAGGCGATAATCAACACGGCGACCGCGTTGACGACGGCGAACGCCATCGCGGGCTGAGGCCCCAGCCAGGACCACACGATGAACGTCAGCACAGCGGCGACAATGACTGCCGGCACGAACCACGCCGCGACCAGGTCGGCGAGGCGCTGGATCGGCGCCCGGCTCCGCTGCGCTTCGGCGACCATGCGCACGATCTGCGACAGGAGCGTGTCGTCGCCTGTCCTGGTGACCGTCATCACGAAACTGCCGGTGCCGTTCACCGTACCGCCAATGACAGTGTCGCCGGGACCCTTCTCCACCGGCAGCGGTTCGCCGCTGATCATGGATTCATCGACGGCGCTCCGGCCTTCCTCGACGGTGCCGTCGACGGGTACCTTCTCGCCGGGACGCACACGCAGGCGATCGCCTTCCGCTAACGCGTCCAGCGATACCTCCTCTTCGCTGCCGTCTCCCGTCAGCCGGTTGGCGCGCGGGGGGGCGAGCTCGAGCAGTCCCCGTATTGCGCCGGAAGTCTGGCTGCGCGCCTTGAGCTCGAGCACCTGCCCAAGCAGCACCAGGGTCGTGATGACGGCCGCGGCCTCGATATAGACACCCACCTCACCCGAGTGCGTGCGAAAAGCGTCCGGGAAAATTCCGGGTGCGACGACGGCGACGATCGAATACCCGAAGGCGACACCCACGCCCAGCGCGATCAGCGTGAACATGTTGAGGTGCATCGAACGTACCGACTGCACGCCACGCACGAAGAACGGCCAACCGCCCCACAACACGACCGGCGCGGCAAGGGCCAGCTGCAGCCACTGGCTCCAGGCGGTGGGCACCAGCCCTTCGAAAGGACGGGTCGGCAGCATGTCTGCCATCGCGTACGCGACCAGCGGCAGCGTCAGAACGGCACTGATCCGGAAGCGGCGCCGCATGTCGTCCAGCTCGCTCGTGTCCTCCTCGCCGGCCACGATACCCTCCGGCTCCAGCGCCATCCCGCAGATCGGACAACCCGAGTTCCTGACGTCGCGGACCTGCGGATGCATCGGGCAGGTGTAGACCGTGCCCGTGTATCCCTCGGGCACACGGTCGAAGTCGCCTTTCACGTCGGCTGCCGCCGACGCGCCCGCGTGATGACAATGTTGGTGATGACCTGAGTGCGCGTTCATTGAAATAGTTCCACCGGAGCAATGGAGGTGGTACGCTATACCCCTATAGGGTATCAGTCAAGAGGTGGATAGTGAGCCGCAAAGAGCAATCCCGCCAGGCCATCGCACGACGGCTGAGGCGCATCGAGGGCCAGGTCCGCGGCCTCGGCCGCATGCTGGATGAAGACCGCTATTGCATGGACATCCTGCACCAGATCCAGGCGGTGAAGGTCGCACTCGCCAAGGCGGAAACGGAGCTGTTGCGGGCGCACGCCCGGGAATGCGTCGACGACGCATTGAAGTCCGGCACCATACGGGAGCGGCGGGAAAAAATCGTGGAGCTGGTGGACCTGTTCGAGCGGGTTCGCTGAGGGATCAGGCGGCGGGGCTCACCTTCAACTCGCGCCACGCGCTACCGAGCACACGTACTGAGGATCGCAGGAACAGTATGAGCAACCCGGCCGCGATCACGATGTCCGGCCAACCCGAGTCGAACAGCCAGACGGCAAGGGCAGCAGCGACAACCGACAACCCTTCCCCGACATCGTTGCGTGAGCATTCCCAGGCGGAGGCCATGTTCACGTCACTGCCACGCCACGGTGACAACAGCCGCAGGCACAGCAGGTTGGCCCCGAGGTTCAACAAGGCCGCAATGCCCATGGTCTCGAACAGCGGAGTTTCCGGATTCAGCAGGCGCCATACGATCTGCACGCCGACGGCTACCGCAGCCATGAGAATCAGAACGCCCTTGAACAGCGCTACGCGAGCCTTTGCAGCGCCACCCGCGCCGACCACGGCCAGGCTCAGCGCGTAGGTCAGCGCGTCGCCGAAATTGTCCAGTGCACCGGACAGCAGCGACGAAGAGCCGCTAACTGTCGCCGCCAGGATCATCATCAGGAACGTGGCCGAGTTGATGCCGAGGACCGCCAGCAGGGTCCGCCGTTGCCGCGCGTGCAGCGCCGAGACATCGATGGTCTGCTGGCAACAGCTGTCGGTCACGATCCGGACGCCGGTATCCGGAGCCCGCGCGCGACCGCCGGCCGTTCCAGGAAAACATCGAGGCAGCGCAAGACGTTCCGGAAATCGCTGATGCCGACCAGCCCGCCCGCCCCGTAGGACTCGACCAGGTTCCGCACGAGCGGGAAGACCGCAATATCCGCGATCGTGTACTCGTCGCCCATGATCCAGTCGCGCCCTTCCAGCCGCCCGTCGAGGACCCGGAGCAGCCGCTTCGATTCGGTTACGTAACGATCGCGAGGCCGCTTGTCCTCGTACTCGCGCCCGCTGAATTTATGGAAGAACCCGACCTGGCCGAACATCGGCCCGATCCCGCTCAGCTGGAACATCAGCCACTGGATAGTCTGGTAGCGGCGCGCGGCATCCGCCGGCAGCAAACACCCGGCCTTGTCCGCGAGATAAAGGAGGATCGCACCGGATTCGAACAAGGGCAGCGGCTCACCGTCAGGACCGTTCGGGTCGATAATGGCCGGGATCTTGTTGTTCGGATTGAGCGACAGGAATTCCGGGCTGTACTGCTCCTGCCGCTCGAATGAGACGAGATGCGGCTCGTAAGGAAGTCCCGTTTCTTCCAGCATGATCGAGGCCTTGACGCCGTTGGGCGTCGTCATCGAATAGAGCTGGATCGTGTCGGGACGACTGGCAGGCCACTTGCGGACGATCGGAAACGCGGAAAGATCGGTCATCGGCTCACTGGATTTGAGGTTCGAACGCGGCCGGCAGTCAGGGTTACCCGGCGATCAGCAGGCTCATTTTAAGGCAAATAACGCGCGCGTTGGCCCGACCTGCTGGCGATTTAGCTGCATGTATGCTTTTATGAATCAGTAGCCGCCGCATGCACCCGTTCGGCAACCGCCGAACGCAATCCTAAAGTTCTCCGCTTCGACCTGCTGCCATTCCCGGCCGGCGGCGTGTTGTTGCTTTGGAACGGGTGTAAGCCGCTGTGAAGAAACGACCTGCAGCAGTCCTCATGACCGCTCTTTGCTTGGGGGCGTCAGCCGCTTCTGCCGCGGGCGAGCACGCCGGCGAAGCAGGAACCTTCAATCTGTTGCTGGAGAACGATGCGTTCGCCGCTACCGATCATCATTACACGAACGGCCTGGAAATTTCTTACCTGACTGCGCCAAGGTCCCGTGGATCCATTGCCTTTCGCCTGGCGGAAATGCTGCCCGGCAACGATCACGGCCAGGTACGCGTGGGCTGGCAGTTCGGGCAGACCATCTTCACCCCCAACAACAAGGATGCCCGGGACCTGGTGCCGGAGCAGCGCCCGTATGCCGCCTGGCTGTACGGCGGTGCGTCCATTGTCTACAGCGGCCGCGGGCATATCGATACCTGGAGCCTGCTGCTGGGCACCGTGGGGCCAAACGCGCAAGGCGAAGCGCTGCAGAGCGCGGTGCACGACTGGCTCGGCAACAACGAGTCTCGAGGCTGGAAGAACCAGATCGGCAACCGCATCGGCGGCATGCTGGTCGTCGAGCGCAAATGGAGAGCACTGGCACTGACCGGCGTGGCGTTGGGCGCAGACCTGATGCCGCACGTCGGCATTTCGCTGGGGAATGTGGCGAGTTACGCGAATGCCGGCTTCACGCTCCGGTTCGGCAACGGCCTCGGCACGGATTTCGGCCCTCCCCAGATTCGGCCGAGCCTGCCGGGCTCGGGATTGTTCGAGCCTCGCGGTGAATGGGCCTGGTATCTCTTCGCCGGCGTCGACGGACGAATGGTCGAAAGGAACATCTTTGTGGACGACAACGACCTTGAACCGCTGCTGGCGATAGAGAAGCAGCCGTGGGTCACGGATGTGCAGGCAGGGGTAGTCCTGACCCGCGGCGACTTCAGGATGTCCTGCATGTTTGTCCATCGCAGCGAGGAATTCGACACGCAGCTGGAGCCGGACCGGTTCGGGTCGCTGGCGTTCACGTGGAGGTTCTGAGGCAGCATGATGGCGGACCAGGATTGCGGGAAGATTCGCGTGCTGGACGAACGGGGCCGTCCATTGGGGGTCGTCAGGCGCAATACGCATCGAGGCGTGCGCGGGCCGGGACATTCACTTAGATCAAGTAGTTATTAG
>DATABW010000035.1:0-1984 GCA_036259375.1 Woeseiaceae bacterium | reverse complement strand
GCATCGTCGGCCGCATCGTCGTGCCGTTCATCGTGCTGTTCGGGCTGTACGTCCAGTTCCACGGCGACTATGGGCCCGGCGGAGGCTTCCAGGCGGGCGCGCTGGTGAGCGCCGGATTCATTCTCTATGCCCTCGCGGAAGGGGAAGCCAACGCGCTGCGGGTGCTCTCGTTCCGTGTGCTGGCGGGAATGATCGCCGGCGGCGCGCTGCTTTATGGCGCCGTCGGGCTCCTGGGGATACTCCTGGGCGGCAATTTCCTCGATTATTCGGTGCTGGCGGACGATCCCGTTGCCGGCCAGCACCTCGGCATCCTGCTCGTCGAAGCCGGCGTCGGCCTTACGGTGACCGGCGTGCTCCTGACCATTTTCCACTCCTTCGCCGCACGCGAGCAGCGCGGCTGATGGAATTCCTGCACCTCTACAACTATTGGGTCTTCGCCATCCTGCTGGTGATCGGTCTGTACGCCGTCATCGCACACGTCAACCTGATCAAGAAGCTGATCGGGCTTTCGATTTTCCAGTCCGCGGTGTTCCTCCTGTACATCTCCATGGACAAGGTCGAGGGCGGGACCGCGCCGATCATCACGGCGGCCACTGCCGGGCAGGTCTACTCGAATCCGCTGCCGCAGGTGCTGATCCTCACGGCCATCGTCGTCGGCATCTCGACGCTCGCTCTCGGGCTCGCGATCGTGGTGCGCATCAACGAGGCGTACGGCACGGTGGAAGAAGACGAGATAAGAACAATGGACAGCGAATGATTGACTGGAGCATGCACCTTCCGGTGCTGCAGGTCGTAGTGCCCCTGCTCACGGCGCCGCTGGCCGCACTCGTGCGCCAGCGCGGCCTCGCATGGGCCGCCGCGACGGCCGCTTCGCTGTTGGCGTTTGCGATCGCGGTGGAACTGGTGCTCACCGTGCGCGACACGGGCGCGCTCAGCTACGCGGTCGGCTCCTGGCCCGCGCCTTACGGCATCGAACTCACCGTGGATGCCTTGTCGGCGCTGCTGTTGCTGGTCATTACCGGTGCCTCGACCACTGCGCTGCTCATCGCGCACGCGACGTTCCGCGACCAGGTGCCCCACGAGCGCCAGCACCTGTTCTACGCGGCGTGGCTGCTGACGTTGGCAGGTCTCTGCGGAATCGCAGTCGCCGGCGATGCCTTCAATATCTTCGTGTTCATGGAGATCTCCTCGCTCGGCAGTTACATCCTGATCACGGGCGGGGCGCGACGGGAAGCGCTGCCGGCGGCCTTCAAGTACCTGGTGATGGGCACGCTGGGCGCGACGTTCTACCTGATCGGTGTCGGCCTGATGTACATGATGACCGGCACGCTCAACCTGGCCGACATGTCTTCCCGGCTGGGTGCGGTTCCGGATCTCACACCGGTGCTGGCAGCCGGCGCCTTCATCACCACGGGCCTCGCGCTGAAGGCCGCCGTTTTTCCGCTGCATGCGTGGCTGCCGAACGCTTATACCTACGCGCCCAATGCGGTCACGGCCTTCATCGCCGCATGCTCCACGAAAGTGTTCCTGTACGTGCTGCTGCGCTTCGATTTCTTCGTCTTCCGGGGAAACCTGCCCGGCGACGTGGCTCAGCTCTCGCAGTTCCTCATGCCGCTCGCGATCGCGGCGGTGCTGGCCGGCTCGGCGATCGCGCTCCTGCAAAACAACGTCAAGCGATTGCTGGCGTATTCGTCGATCGCGCAGGTCGGCTATATTCTCCTCGGTGCCAGCCTGGTCTCCGTGACGGGGTTGACCGCAGGCATAGTGCACATCTTCAACCACGCATTGGCAAAGGGCAGCCTGTTCCTCGCGATCGCCTGCCTGGGAATGGCCCACGGCGGATTCTCCCTCGAACGAATCGCCGTGGGCCATTCCCAGGCAGGCGATCGCCAGGAACAGGCTTCCCTTTGCCAATGCGTGGTTGAAGATGTGCACTATTCCTGCGGTCAGCCCCGTCACGGAGACCAGGCTGGCACCGAGGAGA
>DATABW010000034.1:0-2579 GCA_036259375.1 Woeseiaceae bacterium | reverse complement strand
AGATCTCCTGGAAGCACAGGACCTGCACGCCCTGTCGGCCGGCATCCTCGATCAGCGGCAGGTGCGCTTCCAGCATGATGTCGCGGATACGGTCGGGCGACATGGACGCATCGCCTTTGAAGCCCATCTGGATCAAGCCGCATTTTACTTTTGCCATGGATTCGCCTTGCTATTTGCGGGAGGAGCCCGTCTCACGGGCGACAGCCCTTGCGCATTGCGTCGCCCGTAGACGGGCTCCTCCAGCGCCGTGGGCGATACGATCTTATTCCACTGACGTCCACGAGCCGTGCATCGGGTTCGGGATGATGTACCAGCCCTCACCCCAGTATCGCTTGTGCGCGTCGGTGGTCGCCGTGCGCAACGCCTCCGTCGCGGATTCGGTGCAGGGCGGAGCGACACTCGCGCGCACGCAGGGTATGAAGTCGCCGAGATCGTCGCCGACCAGCATGATGACGCGATAGTCCTGCGCGATCACGTCGCGGCGCACTTTCTTTTCGCGCGTCCAGTCGGGACGCTCCGCGGCCATCATCACGCGGTCGGCATTCGCCGGTATGCCGGTCTCGATGAGATCGTGAATGGTGGTGTCCTGCTGGGGACAGAACTTGTCCATACCCGGCTTCGCCTGGCACGGCCGGTTGGTGACGAAGAAAACCTCCACGCCGGAATCGATGGCGAGTTGCACGAATTCCGCTGCGCCGGGCACCGGCCGCGCTTCGTTGGCGGCGTTCCAGTCGTCGAGCTTGCTGTTCCTGAATGGCGGCTCCAGCTCGATCTGGAACTCGACGTTACTGACCAGCGTTTCGTCGACGTCGAAAATGATAGCAGGGGGCAACTCGCCGGCGTTTTGCTGGCCGGGCAGGGCGCTCCAGGAACGGTCCTCGATCAGGCGCGGCAGGTCTTCCGCCGCCTCGCCGTACGCCTGCAGCGCAAGCGCGCGGTATTCGGCGGCGTCACGCACCCAGAGGATGCCGAGATCGGTATCGGGACCCCCGGCTGGTTGAACAGCGCAGCCGGCCAGCGCGGCGGCGCTCAGCGCGGGGAGGAGCGATGCGGTTCTGTATCTCATGGCGTCGGCGGTTCGTGTCCGGAAAAAGAGTACCACGATTGAGATTTACGACACTCCAAAAAAGAGACGGCCGGATTAACCGGCCGCCCCCCATTTCTTCTTATTATTACCTTGCCGTCAGAAATCGTAGCTGACACCGAAGCGGACTTCCCAGAGCGACGCGTCGGCAACGCGGCCCTGCGGCGCCGGTGTGCGGAAGGACAGGTACTCGTACTGGTTCGCGTCGTTGATGTCGAATTCGACCATCGGCACGTTGCGCGGGAAGCCCTGCTCTTTCAGCACACCCCAGTCGTCGTTGATCAGGTTCCCCACGTTCTCGACGATCAGGAACGCGGCGAAATTGTGCTCCGGCATGAAGCCGGGCAATTCCTGTTCGATCCTGATGTCGTACTTGTGCCACCAGGCGCTGTGCATCGCGTTCCTCGGCGCGATCGAACCGGCGTAGTCGCTCAGCCCGGTCTGGTCGAGGTACGTGAAGAAAGCGGCCTGGTCGAAGCCGGGGCCGAACACGACGTTCGGATCGCTCGGACCGGTGGGGACGTACAGCAGGTGCCGGTCGTCCAAAGTGTCGCCGAACGTAAACCCGCCGTCGATGAACGTCGCACTGAACGGACGGCCTTCGTTGACCCGGCCGTACAGCGTGATGTTGGTGAGGCTGTCTCCGAAGAAGGCTCGGCTGAAGTTCGCGCGAATCGTGAAGCGGTTCGGGATTTCGTAATTCGAATCCGCCGGACCCGGATTGTTGGGATCCGACACCGAAACGTTGACGTAGTTCGAAAACGCCACCGAGCTGGTCATCGGGTTGACTTCACTGGAGTCGGTGTAGGCATACGCCAATGTCCAGTCCAGCCCCCAGTCGTATCGTTTGCTCAACGAGAGCGAGTAGACGTCAGAGCTTCCGGCGTCGCCCGATACGTTGGTCAGGATGAAATCCTGCGCGAACAGTCGGCCGGTGCAGTCCGCAGAGGTCGGATCGGCACAGTCCGGATCGCTGCGGTCGATGCTCTGGTAGATCGGCCGGCCGTCAGGCGCGGTGGCGATCTGCTCCAGCGTGGCGTCGATGATCAGCGCCGAGTCTTCTTTCTCCGTGTGCAGGTAGTCGGCCATCAACGTGTAGTCGTCGCCGAAGAAGCCCGCATCGAAGTTCCAGGTGGCGCCGAGGGCGAATTTCCATTCCTTCGGGATGTCGAAGTTCGGATCGACGGCATTGACGCCGCTGTTCGCGGAGCCGCCGGCGACCGCGTCGAACAAGGACTGCGGAATGTCGAAGATCGGCTGGCCATCGCCGTTAAACGGAATCGTAAAGAGCGTTTCACCGCCAAGGCCGTCGTCGTCCAGCGCACGCTCCTGGAATTCCACCTGCGTAATGCCGTCGTTCGAGTAGTTATTGGAGAGCCAGACGTTGGGATTGCCGCCGGCGTAAAGGCCCACGCCGCCGCGGAAGGTCAGGGTCTCGTTGAAGTCCCAGTTGAAGCCGAGCCGCGGCTGGATGATGCTCTCGCCGTCGAAATTC
>DATABW010000033.1:0-3455 GCA_036259375.1 Woeseiaceae bacterium | reverse complement strand
CGGCTGGCCAATATTCTAACCCTAAAATTCGGTGTGGTTTGGAACAGTTCAGTGAGGTTGGAACCAAAGATGCAGAAAACTGAAAACCGCGTGTCGCCAGTTCGATTCTGTCCCTGGGCACCATCTGCTTTTTCGCCCGTTGCGGCGTTGTGACAAACTCAGAACTCGAGCTCGCAGCGCAACCCCGCCAGCGTCAGCTTCTCCGGGTTTTCCACGCGCACACGAATGCCGATGGTGCCGCTGCGGGCCTCGACAACGCGATCGACGACATCGACCACGCCCTTGAGCTCACGCCCGACCGGCTCCTGCGGAAACACGCGCACGACATCGCCCTCCTTCACCCGCCCCAACATTTCCAGCGGCAGGAACGCCTCGGCCCGGACCGGATCGATCTGTGCGATGCTGGCGACGTGATCGCCCTCGGCGAGATACTCGCCCTCCGACCGGTTGATCTCGACCACCACCCCGCTGATCGGCGTGCGGACCGTTTTCAGGTCGTGAAGTGCAAGCGCCCGGTGATACTCGAGCTCGGCCAGCTCACGCTCGAGCTGGGCCTCGGCGACACGCAACTCGGCGATCCGGTAGGTGGCCTTCGACTCGTCCATCTGCCGCGGCGAAATCACGTTGCGATCGAAGAGCGTCGCGTTACGGTCGATCGAGAGCTTCTCGAACTCCGACCGCGCCTGTGCCAGTTCGATCAGCGTGGTCGACTCCGCCTTCTTCTGGGCCAGGGCGACGGCGGCTCGCTCCACTTCGCTGCTGAGCGATGCGATCGTTTCCCCTTTCGCGACCTCGTCACCGCGGTCGACGCTGACGTCCTCGAGCACTCCGGTATTGCGGGCGCCAAGCCTGACCAGTTCCCATGGTTCGATGAGACATTCGTGACGCTCACCAGCAGCCGCAGGCGCGACAAGCAGGACCACAAGAAGCAGCAAGACGGCAAACGGTACTCTACACACCATCAATTCCATTCATCCTTGGGACTGAGAAAGGAGACCACGCGCCTGCAGGCGCGGTCGAACTCGTGCAATCGCCGGCGCATTTCGGCCTCGGCCCTGCTCTTGTCAACGCAGTGCGCATGGATGGCCAGCGCGAACGCATTGCCGGCGCCCGGAAGTGACGTGCGGGCGAACCAGCCCACCATTCGCAGCCACCGTGGCAGCGAATGACCGAGCAACCGGGCATCGGCAATCTGCACCCGCTGCACCGCAAGGCCATCGGGGACTTCAGGAAACCAGCGGTTTCCAGCCGCGATAAGCACCACGCCGCGGCCGCCGGCAAGGGCAAGATATCCGGTGTCTGCATCGCAGTGCTGCATCCAGAGGCAGTCCTCTATACGCTCGACACCGGCACGAGCCGCGGCCGCTTCCAGATCATCGCCGATCGGCTCACGCAGCCGGACCGCCGGCGCGAGCGACCTCGCAACCGCGGATGCCACGTCTGCCGTGCCGCCGACGATCACCGGCAGTGCCGGTTCGCCGGAGGTGCCGATCAGCGCCGGCAGGTCCGCCAACTCGAGGCAGACCGCATCCGGCGGGCGCGGCCGGGCGATCCGGCGGGGATGCAGACCATAGGCCTCACGCAACTCGCGGCCGTTGAGTTGAAGGTCTGCAACGAACGAGGCCCGGTTCGGGTATTTCTGGATTGCCGTTCGTATCGAGATCCGGTCGACACGATCGGTGCCGCGGCCGTCACCAATTCCCTCCTTGAGTGCGATGAAAGCCTCGGGGTGAAGGCCCTGCCCGGCGTTCTGCCCCCGGGCTCGCAAGGCTGGATCATCGAGGGTCACGGCATTGTCTGCCACGCTGTAGTGGGTTCCGCGATGCCACAGATGCAGGGCTTCGAGCGCGTGGCACAGGGCGAACTCGGCGACCGTCGGGTTTTCCCATGCCGGCCCGAGGCAGGCGGAAAGCACGCGCAGCCGCTCGCGTCCCTGCCGTGTCAGCGCGACGCGGTGCTTCTCCAGCTGGAAATCGCTGCCCTGCTGCATCTGGGCGGCAATGCCGAATGCCTGCTCCGGAATCAAAGCGTCCGCAGTCGCCGCCCCGTCGCTGGCGGTGCCGACTGCCGTGGTCAAGGCTTTGCGGCAAAGCGTCGTCGCGCCATCAAGGACGAGTGCGAAGTCAAGAGCGGCAAGCAGGCGAGGCCCCACCGGACCGGCCGACGGATGCGGCAAGCCGTGAATACGCACCGCATTCGGCCCGCCCTTCACGCGCTCGCGCAATAGGTCGAGCGATATGTCCTGTGCGGTGGCGAACAGAACCGGCCGGCGATAGAGATCGGCTCGCCGCGGGGCGGGATCCGCCGATTCGAGGCAGCCCCAGCCGATTCCGGCAAAGTCCAGAAACTCCCCGAGCGCCTCGCCAACGCTTATGGCAGTCCGAGTAAAGCTCAGCACATGGCATGAGCGGCCCTCAAGCGCGAGGTGGCCTGCCACGAGCCCGACGACCGTCTCCAATCGGCCGCGCTGTGGTGCTTCAACCGCCCGCCCCTCCAGCAACTCAACCGCGAGTCTTTGATCCGTGGCCGAGGGCGAGGTCCCGCACACCCGTCTTGTGGCCTCGCACAGGAGGGCCCGGCGCCATGCGGGGCTCGCCGTGCCCCAGGCCAGCGCACTGCGGAGCGCGTGGTCCGACATGCCCAGTGGAGAGCCCGAAGTGCCGCCGGCCCCGCCGCGCAAGCGCCAGGTTCTGGCGGGTCTCGCCATCGCCAGCCGCCGACTGGAGGCCGACAGGTTTGCGCCCCTAGACATTGAGCTGACTAAGAAACAGTTGCCTGAGCCAGCGCCACGTCTGCACCCCGACCGGTTCCATGCCATGCACGAACTTGACGTGAACCTTTTGGCCAAGATGAAAACCGGCAGCTGTCGTTGGAAGTTGCAGCTCGAAGTGAAACAGCGGCTTGAGCGCCCGGTAATTGCCTTTCTCGTCCGCAGCGACCTCGATGCCGCCGCCGCCAAAGGTCGCAAGCGCCATCGAGGGCAGCTCCGCTGATGCCTGGGGCACGGCGCGCGTCACCTCGGCTTCGACCGGCTCGCTGCCCGGCACAACCGAGAGCACGTCCACCCGCTGCAGGTCCCCGTGCACCAGACCCACCTCATTCTGCCCGACAGCCACCCGGATCGTCGGCGCGGTGTCAGGAATAATGAACCCAAGGCGCTCGCCGCGACGGATAAAACGACCGATCAGGTCCTCCGGGACAGCTAGTGCGAACCTGCCGGTCGTTCCGGCTTTCAGCAGCAGTTCATCCAACTTGCGCTCCAGCTCGGCGATCCGTTTCTCGACGTGACCGATTTCGAGGCGTGTCAGCCGCAACGCGACCTTGTCGCTGACGAAGTCCGCCCGGGCCCGGGCCTCGAGCGCATCCAGCCTCGCCGCGAGCCGCTCGCGCTCGGCCACGAGCTGGTCATTATCGGCCACGATCAGCAAATCTCCCGAATCGACCGCCGCCCCGTC
>DATABW010000032.1:0-3692 GCA_036259375.1 Woeseiaceae bacterium | reverse complement strand
AACCCGTGAGAGTTCGAGTCTCTCCTTTCGCACCAGGTCCTCCGTTAACATAACCTATTGAAAACCAACCAGCTGGCAAGCACATCTGTCCCGATGCACACGAACGGGGCAGGGTTTCCGAGGATGCAGGACAAATGATGGTCACTGTCGAGTCGACGGGCACACTCGAGCGGCGCATGCGCGTGCAGCTCCCCGCCGAGCGGATCGAAAACGAGATCGAATCGCGCCTGACGAAGGTCGGGCGAACCGTGAAGATCAAGGGGTTCCGGCCGGGCAAGGTGCCGAAGAAGGTCGTGCGGCAGCGCTATGGCGGGCAGATCCGCCAGGAAGTGCTGTCGGACATGATGCAGAAGAGCTACAGCGACGCCGTCCAGCAGGAGAAGCTGAACCCGGCCGCCGGCCCGAAGATCGAGCCCGAGGCCGCCGACAACGGCCGCGACTTCGCCTACGTCGCCACGTTCGAGGTTCTTCCCGAGGTGACGCTCCAGGACCTGGACAAGATCGAGGTCGTGCGGCCCGAGGTCGAGATCACCGACGAGGACCGCGAGGACATGATCCTCAACCTGCGCCAGCAGAAGGCCACCTGGGAACCGGTGGAACGCGAAGCGGCGGACGGCGACCGCGTCGTCGTCGATTTCGAAGGCACGCTGAAAGGCGAGCCCGTCAAGGGCGGCAAGGGCACGGAGGTGCCGGTGGTGCTCGGGCAGGGCCAGATGCTGCCGGACTTCGAGAAGGGGCTGTTCGGGGTCAAGGCCGGCCAGGAGAAGGACTTCAAGGTCAAGTTCCCGAAGGAGTATCACGCCGAGGACCTGGCGTCGAAGAAGGTCGACTTCCACGTGAAGGTGCATCGCGTGGAGGAACAGAAGCTGCCGCCGCTGGACGACAGCCTCGCCGAAGCTTATGGCGTCACGGAAGGCGGCCTGGAGCAACTGCGCAGCGACGTCGTCGCCAACATGCGCCGCGAAGCGGATGAGAAGGTTGCGGCGGACGTCAAGGACCAGGCGATGAAAGGCCTGCTGGAGACCAACCCGATCGAGGTGCCGAATTCGCTGGTCGCTCAGGAAATGCATACGCAGCAGCACGAGGCGATGCGCCGCCTCGGGATCGAGGATCACGACAAGGCGCCGCCGGCGGAGAACTTCCGGGCGTCGGCCGAGCGGAGCGTCAGGCTGGGTTTGCTGCTGCGGCAGGTGATCGAAGACAACGGCATCAAGGTCGACCCGGAGCGGATCAAGCGCAAGGTGGAGGACATCTGCTCGAGCTACGAGCAGCCCGAGGAAATGGCGGCCGCGTATTTCGGCAACCCGCAGGTCATGGCCCGCCTCGAGCCCCTCGTGCTGGAAGAACAAGCCGTGGATTGGCTGGTCGAACACGGGAAAGCGAGCACCCGCAAGGTCGGGTTCAAGGAGTACATGAAGCCGTGAGAACAGGCACCTTCTTCGACAGCCTGCCTTCGGGAAGCCATTCAGCAGCCGCCCGCAACGGCGGGCTCCAACCAGGAAACCGAATGAACGCAACCGCACAACTGGTTCCCATGGTCGTCGAGCAGACGGCCCGCGGCGAACGCGCCTACGACATTTACTCGCGCCTGTTGAAGGAGCGGGTCGTCTTCATCGTAGGGCCGGTCGAGGATCACATGGCGAACCTCGTGGTCGCGCAGCTCCTGTACCTGGAGTCGGAGAACCCGGACAAGGACATACACCTGTACATCAATTCTCCCGGCGGCTCCGTGACGGCGGGGCTCTCGATCTACGACACGATGCAGTTCATCCAGAGCGACGTCAGCACGATCTGCGTCGGGCAGGCGGCGAGCATGGGCGCGTTGCTGCTTGGCGGCGGCAAGAAGGGCAAGCGGTTCGCGCTGCCGCACTCGAGGATCATGGTCCACCAGCCGAGCGCCGGCTACCAGGGCACCGCCACGGACATCGACATCCACGCGCGCGAGGTGCTGGAGCTGAAGCGCCGGCTGAACGAGATCATGGCCCACCACACGGGGCAGCCGATCGAGAAGATCGACCGCGATCTCGACCGCGACAATTTCATGAGCGGTGAGGCTGCCGTCAACTACGGCCTCATCGACACGGTGCTGGAGCAGCGCGCCGACATGCGCAACAAGGCCAAGGGAGAATCCCTGTGATTTCAGGCAGCTGCGCTTTACGAGGCGGGGTCCCGAGACTTCCGTCAGCGACCGTTCAAAAATGCCGCCCGTTGCTTTGCACCTGCGAGGGCGCGCGTGTTATATAAACCTCGGTCCGGCGGCGACCGGTTTCGAGTTACAGAGGCAAGCCTGGTATGAGCGATGATTCCCGCGGTAAGAACGAGGATGGAAAACTCCTTTATTGTTCTTTTTGCGGCAAGAGCCAGCACGAAGTTCGTAAACTGATCGCGGGACCGTCGGTCTTCATCTGCGATGAGTGCGTCGAGCTGTGCAACGACATCATCCGCGAGGAACTCGAGGATTCGGGTGAGACAGGCCGCGACAAGCTGCCGAAGCCGCACGAGATCAAGGCCGTCCTGGACGAGTACGTCATCGGCCAGCAGCGGGCGAAGAAGGTCCTGTCCGTTGCCGTCTACAACCACTACAAGCGGCTGGACGACCGCAACGCGGATCGCAGCAAGGATGACACCGAGCTCGCCAAGAGCAACATCCTCCTGATCGGCCCGACCGGCTGCGGCAAGACGCTGCTCGCCGAAACGCTCGCGCGCCTGCTGAACGTGCCGTTCACCATCGCCGACGCGACGACCCTCACCGAGGCCGGTTACGTCGGCGAGGACGTCGAGAACATCATCCAGAAGCTCCTGCAGAAGTGCGATTACGACGTCGAGAAGGCGCAGACGGGCATCGTCTACATCGACGAGATCGACAAGATCTCGCGGAAATCCGATAACCCGTCGATCACGCGCGACGTGTCGGGCGAAGGCGTGCAGCAGGCGCTGCTGAAGCTGATCGAGGGCACCATCGCCTCGGTGCCGCCGCAGGGCGGCCGCAAGCACCCGCAGCAGGAATTCCTGCAGGTCGACACGGGGAACATCCTGTTCATCTGCGGCGGCGCGTTTGCCGGTCTGGAGAAGATCATCCTGAACCGCTCGTCCAAGAGCGGCATCGGCTTCGTCGCGGAACTGAAGACCGGCGAAAAGGACCAGAGCATCGGCGAGTTGCTGCACGAGGTCGAGCCGGAGGACCTGATCCGTTTCGGGCTGATCCCCGAGTTCGTCGGGCGGCTGCCGGTCGTCGCGACGCTGGAGGAGCTCGACGAGGACGCTCTCGTCAGCATCCTGCTCGAACCGAAGAACGCGCTGACGAAGCAGTACCGCAAACTGTTCGATATGGAAGGCGTCGACCTGGAATTCCGGGACGACGCATTGCGGGCGGTCGCGAAGCGCGCGATGAAGCGCAAGACCGGTGCGCGCGGGCTGCGCACCATCCTCGAAAGCGTGCTGCTCGACACCATGTACGACCTGCCGTCGAGCACGACGGCGAAAAAGGTCGTGCTCGACGAAGCGGTCGTCACCGGGGAGACCAAGCCCTACGTCATCTACGAGTCGGAAGAGCCGCCGACGGTCACGATCGAGCAGCAGCGCCGCCCGACCGGCTCCGACCGCTAAAATTGGGGTCGCACCGCAAGTTTGCGCACGGTACCGGACTTGCATTATTGACCTTTTCGCCAGGAACGAGCAGGTTTCCGGACCGT
>DATABW010000031.1:0-12557 GCA_036259375.1 Woeseiaceae bacterium | reverse complement strand
CCTGCGGCCGCAGGCGACGAGCCGTGCACTGATGCGCATTGCGCGCATCGCGACGCTGGTACTCGGCGTGCTGGCCATCGCCATTGCCTGGCTGGTGCCGAACGTGCTGGAGCTGATCCTGTATGCCTACACCTTCGGCGCGGCGGGACTGTTCTTTCCCATGCTGGGGTTGTTGTTCTGGCGGCGCACCACCGCGAAAGGCGCCTTCTGGAGCATGCTGGCGGGCGGCGGCTCGGCGGTCGCCTGGGCTGCCGCGGGCGAGCCGTACGGCTTCGCGGCTTCCTACGCGGGCTGGGTCATCGGCCTGCCGGTGCTCATTGCGGTCTCCCTCACGACGGCGCACGGCGCGGAGGAAAACCTCGAGCTGTTCCACGGTGGAGCGCGATGACCCGGCAGGCAAGGACCTTCAGCGACGTGGGGAGCATGCTGCGCGAGCTGCAGCCGGCGGAGCCGGTGTATTGCATCCACTCACAGGTTTACTTGGACACGGCGCGGGAGTTCGTCGCCGGTTTCCCCGGCCGGGTGCTGTATGCCGTGAAGGCGAACGATCACCCGGAGGTCGTGCGCCTGCTGCATCGCGGAGGCGTAGAGCACTTCGACTGCGCCTCGCTTCCCGAGATAGAGCTGGTCCACCGCCAGTGCCCGGGTGCAACGGCGTATTTCATGATCCCCGCGCGGCTGCGCGGCGCCGCCCGCGCAGCGCAGGACAATTTCGGCGTGCGCCACTTCATGATCGACCACGCGAACGGCCTGGAGCTGCTGGTCAATGAGATCGATATGCCGCGCTCGGTCGTCTTTGCGCGCATGGCGACGCAGCACGCATCTGCGATGCAGGAACTGTCGTCCAAGTTCGGAGCGCCGCCGGAAGCCATTCCCGCGCTGCTAGAGGCCATCGCCGATCGCGGCGCCGAACCGGCGCTGGCGTTCAACGTCGGAACCGGCGTGACGAGCCCCGAGGCGTATTCATGGGCGATCGACCTCACGGCGGAAGTGCTGGACAAAGCCGCGATGCGCGTGCGCCTCATCGACATCGGCGGCGGCTATGCCAAATCCTATCCGGGTTTCCCGGTCCCGCCGATCGCGGATTACTTCGCCGTCATCGAAGAGGCCGCGCGAAAACTGCCGCTTGCCCCCGGCGGCGAAATGCTCGGCGAGCCCGGCCGGGCGCTGGCCGCGCCGGGGCTTTCGGCGGTGGTCGAGGTGCTGCTGCGCAAGGAGGATCGTCTCTACATCAACGACGGGATGTACGGCATCTTCTGGGAATTGCGTTTTCGCGGCCACGATCGGTATCCGGTGCGGGCGTTCCGCGACGGTGAGGAACACGGAGGGCCGACCCGGTCTTTCAAGCTGTTCGGTCCGACCTGCGACGCGACCGACGTGTTGCCGGGAGCCGTCGAGCTGCCTGCCGACATCATGCCGGGCGACCACCTGGAGTTCAGCAGTATCGGCGCGTACAGCCTCGCCGGCCGCACGCGCTTCAACGGTCACTACAGCGACCTGGTCGTGACGATCGAGCGCCGCGAGAGCGCCGGATAGCGCCCCGACGACGGAGTGCCGTGCCAGGCTTGTCGTGTAATTCGGGAGCCGGCCGCCCGCGGACGACAGGTCGCGTTGCCGCCGCTATTCCGTCACTTCCACGAGAAAATCGATGAACGCCCGGGTTTTGGCAGGTAACTCGCGGCGGGAAGGATACACGGCAGCGAGCGTTACGCCGGGGCTCATCGCTGCCGGCCAGAGCTGTACGAGCGCGCCCGCCGCTATCGCTTCCTGCACGAACAGCGCGGGCATCCGCAGGATGCCGAGCCCGTCGAGCCCGGCACGGCGCAGCGCGTGATCGTCGTCAGTGCGCAGGCGGCCCTCCACGTGCACGGCGTAGCGGCCGCCGTCGGCGCTCACGAAGATCCATTCGTGCGGCCGGGGCACGAGCAGGTAAACGAGACACTCGTGTAGCCCGAGCGCCTCCGGTGTTTCCGGGGTGCCGTGCCGCTCGAGGTAATCCGGCGATGCGCAGACCAGCATCGGGATGTCGGCGAGGTGGCGCATGACGAGTGAGGAGTCTCGCGGGGCGGACATGCGTATCGCGACGTCGAAGCGCTCCTCGACGAGATCGACCAGGCGGTTCTCCAACCGGAGCTCCAGGCTGATATCCGGGTAACGGCGCCGGAATTCGGCGAGGTAGCGCGAAAGGATCTCGGCGCCGTAGAAGCTGGGCGCGCTGACCCGCAAGTGGCCGCGCGGCGTACCCGTGTGCTCGGTGACTTCGCGCTCCGCGTCCTCGAGCTCCCCGAGCGCAATCACGGCGCGCCGATAGAAGGCATCGCCCACCTCCGTGAGGGTGATGCGGCGGGTGGTGCGGTTCAGCAGGCGCGCGCCGAGCCGCGCCTCCAGGCGGCTCACGAGCTTGCTGACCGCGCCCTTCGAGAGCTCGAGCGAACGGGCAGCGGCGGTAAAACCGCCTTCCTGCACGACGCGAACGAATACGGCGGTATCGGTTTTGGAGGTCACCGGCATTTTTGTTGATAACGGGGAAACAATCTTATTCTGTTTAGCCGGATTATCAATGCTCGGTACACGAACTAGATTGTCGCTCAGGCGGTGCGGGATGTTCCTGCGCCGGACATGGAAAAAACCTGAGGAGCAGCAACATGGCAACGGCCAACTACGATTTCGAGAGAGCCCGGGCATTCTTCGCTGACCGCGTCGGCTTTACGACCGGCACGCACGAGCTGGAGGTCCTGATCGGCAGCGATGCCGACCCCGCCGGCTACCAGGTGGTGGACGTTCGCTTCCCCGGCGATTACGACCAGGGGCACGTGCCGGGCGCGATCAACCTGCCGATGGCGAAGTGGGGGAACCGGCGGTACCTGGAGGAGCACCTGCACAAGGACGCGACGCTGTATGTGTATTGCTACACGCCGACCTGCCACCTGGCGGCGCAGGCGGCCGTCAAGCTCACCGCAGCGGGCTATCGCGTCATCGAGGTCGAAGGCGGGTGGGAAGACTGGGCGCAGCGCGGCTACGCGGTGGAAAGGACGGAGCGAGTGAAGTCCGCCTGATGGGTTTCGGGCGCCCGGTGCTCCAGCCGGGCGTCCTCAACCGCCCGCTCGCGCAAGTGCCGCTCGCAGTTCGGCGGCGCGCTCCTCCAATACGCTGACGGCAGTCCGGGGGTATTCCTGTTCGCGGAATATGCGTGCCGGTTCGCTGCCCGGATACCGGGGTACCAGGTGGATATGCAGATGCGAGATGGTCTGCCCGGCCCGCACGCCGTTGTTCTGGAACATGTTCAGGCCGACCGCACCGAAAGCATCGATCGTCGCCTTCGCGAGCCGCTGCGCCTCCACGTACAGCGCGAGCATGAGCTCCTCGTCCAGCTCCAGGATGTTCGCCACGTGGCGGTTCGGTACGAGCAGCAGTGCGCCGAGCTCGTACTGGGCGCGGTTCAGGAATGCCGAGACGAGCTCGCCGCGCGTCACGAAAGCGCAAGGCGTCTTGCCGGCCAGGTAATCGCAAAACGGACAGCCTTCGTGCCGGGGCGCCTCGAACATCGTCAGGTTCCGGTGCGAAGGTATTGGAGTTCCCGGACCAGCCGGGCGACTCGCGATAGCGTCTGCATCTCCATCCGGCTCAGTTTTCGCGCAGGTAGCCCCACGTGTGGAGCTTGTCGTGGTCTTCGAACCAGCGGTCGCCGATGTCCTTGCGGTAGTACATGTTCGGGATGAGGATGTTGCTCACGCGCTGGTAGCACTGGGCCTGCGCCTGCTTGACCGAGATGCCGTGCCCCGTGACGATCAGGACGACCCCCGAGTTGCCGGTCACGAGCCACTCGCCGTTTACGAGCTTCACGTCCTCGATGTGTATGCCCTCGTAATTCGGGCGGCGGAAGATGACGACCCGGTCCTTCGAGTTGGCTTCGAAGGTCTTCGGGTCGTTGAAGGGAAACGGCGGCACCACGACGCGTACGCCGATCTGGAAGCCGCGCTTGAACTTGAAACTCGTGAGCGTGCCGTCCGCCATGCCGAGCAGGAACTCGGCCATCGGCATGGTGATGCTGTCGGCCTGTATGCTGATTGTCGGGTAGCCGAAGCGCGCCGTGAACTCCAGGGGATAAATGCCCTGGCCGTTCACGATGCAATTGACGTCGATGTACCCGACATAACCTTCCTCCGCGAGGCGTTTTTCGAGCTTCGCGAGCGTGGCCTTGAAGATCCGGTTCGGGCCGCTCCAGTACATGCAGGTGCCCATCTCCCCGGTGGAGGGACCGATGTCGCCGGGAAACAGCAGCTTGTGCTCGAAGTTGACGTTGATCGGCTGCATGAACCCGCGGCCGTTGAAGAACGCGCCGACCGCTACCTCGACCCCGCGTACGCGCCGCTGCAACTGGAACACCTTGACCGTGTCGGCGTAGACGGCCTTGTAGGACTGCAGCACGTGCAGCACGTCCTTGCCGTCGTCCTCGCGGCCGACGAACAGCAGCCGCTTGATGTTCTGCGCTTCGCCGCTCGGCTTGATGACGTAGGCCGACGGATTCTGCTCCACGTAGCTGATCGCGGAGTCGAAGTCGCTGAACTCCTGGAACGGGATAATCGAGACACCGTGTCTTTTCAGCTCTTCCTGGCCGAAGGAACGGTCGTCTTCCAGCCGGTCGGTGTAGGCGGTTCCCCCAACGACTTTCTTGCCGGCCTCGCGCAGTTCCTGCGCCTTCTCACCCATGCCGAGCACGTCGTCGAACACGATGATGTCGGCCCAGTCGACGTGCGGCTCCCACGCGTCGATCTTCGGCACGAAGCCGTCTCCGATGCTCTTCTCGGACTCGCTTTCGATGTAGTATCGGACCGAGTGGCCTTCCCTGGCGACCTGCCAGGCGATGTCGCTGATCAGCGCGCCGATGGAGACGAACAGGAAGCGCTTTTTCCGTTCGGCCATGCCAGGCCCCTAGAGCGCCGCCAGGTCTCCATGCACGACCTCGCCTTCGATCATGGTCACGAGGACGCTGGTTTCGGAGATATCCTTCGGCTGGATCTCGAAAAGATTGCGGTCCAGCACGATGAGGTCGGCGTATTTGCCGACTTCGATCGAGCCGGTATCGTCCTCGTTCGTGTTCACGTAGGCTGCGTTGATCGTGAACGCCGCGATGGCCAACGGCAGGTCGATACGCTCCTGCGGCAGGAACGGCTCGCTGGTTTCGCCTTTCGAGCCCATGCGCGTGATGGCGGTTTCCATCTGGTCGAACGGATTGGCCGTCGAAACCGACCAGTCGCTCCCGAAGGCGATCATGCCGCCGGTGGCGTGAACGCTGCCGATCGGGTAAAGCCAGCGGCTTCTTTCATCGCCGATGAACGGAATCGTCAGCTCGGTGATGTAATCGTCCGCGAACGCCCACAGCGGCTGGAAATTGGCGACGACGTGCAGCTCGGCAAAGCGCGGAATGTCCGCGGGGTCGATGAGTTCCAGGTGCGAGATGTGGTGGCGGTTGCCGAGATTGCCGTTCGCCTGCAGCGCGGCTTCCACGGCATCCAGCGACTGCCGGATCGCCGCGTCGCCGATGGCGTGAAAATGCACCTGGAAATCCCCGGCATCCAGCGCGGTGACTGCCTTCTTCAACGCTTCCGGCTCGACCATCGGAATACCCTTGCTGCCGCCCTGGTCAAGGTAAGGCTCCAGCATCGCGGCGGTGAAGTTCTCCATCACACCGTCCTGCATGATCTTGACCGTGGTCGCCCGCAGGCGTCCGCCGGTGTACTGCTCGCGCAGCCGGTTGAAGTCCTCGATCTGCTCCAGGCCGTTCTCCCGGTCCCACCACAGCGATGCGACGACGCGCAGGTCCAGCTCGCCGCGCTCATCCAGCGCGCGATAGGCTTTCAGGTCCTCCTCGTCGACGCTGGCGTCCTGAACGGAAGTGATCCCGTAATCGTTCAGCATGTTGATCGCGTACTGGAGGCCATCGGTGCGCGTCTCGAGATCGACGGCAGGCGCGTGCCGGCGCACGAGGTACATGGCGCCTTCCTGCAGGCTGCCGACCGGCTCGCCGCCGGGACCGCGGTCGATCACACCGTCCGGCGGGTTTGGCGTGTCGGCGGTGATGCCGGCGATTTCCAGCGCCTTGCTGTTGACCCAGGCCGAATGCCCGTCCGCGGAAGTCAGCATCACCGGCCGATCCGGAACGATCTCGTCCAGCAGAGCGGCGCTTGCATTCGCGCCCGGCCCGAATACGGCCATCGACCAGCCGCCGCCGGTGATCCATTCGTCGTCCGGATTCTCCTCGGCGCAGGACTCGATCGCCGAGAGGTACTGGTCCAGCGTCGTCAGGCCGTTGAGATCGCAGGCCTGCGCTTCGATGCCGCCGCTGATCGGGTGGATGTGAACGTCCTGGAATCCCGGCAGCATCATGCGGCCGGCGAGATCGACCACCTGCGTCGAGGGGCCGGTCAGCTCATCGGCCCCTGCGTCGGAGCCGACATAGATGATACGGCCGTTGCTGATCGCAACCGCATCCGCCCAGGAGCGGTTGACGTCGACGGTATAAATGCTGCCGTTCCGGAATACGATGTCGGCCGTTTGCTCCGCCGGCGTCTCCGTCTCTACGTTTTCGCAGCCTGCGGCCAGGAACGCCGCGAGCAGCGTCGCGGCGGTGAAAGGGTGGAGTCTGCGCATCTCGATCACCTTATAATTATCCGTGCCAGAGTCTAGCAAACTGCGCTGCAGGAGCCCGCAAACGGGCGATGCCACATACACAGGCAATCGCCCTCGTTGCGGGCTGCTGCGTCATATTATGAAACCGACCAGGACCTAGCATGCCGCCACTGTCGACCTCGAAAGGCCGCTTCGGCGAAGTGGTGGAACTCGTCAGCCGCGGCGAATTCGAGCACGCCGAGGGGCTTTGCCGGGCACTGCTGCAGAAGTTCCCGCGTGACGTGAACATCGTCGCCATGCGCGGCGCCGTCCTGGTCAAGCTGAATCGCTTCGATGACGCAGAGAAGGCGTTGCGCCAGGCGATCAAGCTCGCGCCGACCTTCGCGAAGCCGCACGAGGACCTGGGGTTCGTGCTGCTCGAGCTGAAACGACCGCGCGAGGCGGCTGAAATCCTGCGCAAGGCCGTGAGGCTCGATCCGGCGCTCGACCAGGGCTGGTTCAATCTCGGTAAGGCGCTCGCGATGCTCGGTCTCGGCAAGGAAGCGGATGAAGCGTTCGAGAAGTCGTTCGCGCTGAACCCGGAACGCGGCAAGCTCGCGCTGGCCGCCGAACATCACAAGGAGGGGCGCCTGGAGGAGGCCGAACGCCTCTATCGCGAAATCATCCGCGGCAACCCGAAGAACGTGGACGCCATTCGCCTGCTCGGGCGGGTGGCGCTGAGCGCCAGGCGGCACGACGACGCGGAGCGGCTGTTCCATCGTGCGATCCGGCTGGCGCCGGACTTCACGGGCGCCATGACGGATCTCGGGCGCCTCTTCAAGGAACAGAACCGTTTCGATGAGGCCATCGAATGGTTCGGGAAAGTGATAGAGCTCGAGCCCGCAAACCCGCAGGCGCATTTCCAGCTCGCCGGCACGCTGGCGCCGGCAGCGCTGACTTACCGCGCCATCGAATCGTACCGGAAAGCGCTGGAGCTGAGCCCCAGGTTTCCGGGAGCGCGCCTGGGCCTGGGCCACGTGCTGAAGACTGTCGGCCGGCAGGAAGAGGCCATAGAAGCCTACCGCGAGTGCATCCGGCTGCGGCCGGATAACGGCGAAAGTTACTGGAGCCTCGCCAACCTGAAGACCTACCGGTTGTCTGACGAAGATATCGCCGAGATGGCGAAACGCCTCGAGCAGGATGACCTCACGCACCAGTCACGCGTGAATTTCCTTTTCGCAATGGCGAAGGCGCAGGAAGATCGCGGTCACTTCCAGCGCGCCTGGCAGTACTACGTCGAAGGCAACGCTGCGCAGCGCATGCAGGAGAAATACGATCCGGTCGGGACGGAAGTCGTGAACGACGCCATCGTGGAGGTCTTCGATCGCGAGCTCCTGGCGCGGAATACCGGCCTGGGCAACCCGGACCCGTCGCCCATCTTCGTCATCGGCTTGCCGCGCTCCGGTTCCACGCTGATCGAGCAAATCCTCGCAAGCCACAGCGCGGTCGAAGGTACCTCCGAACTGCCCTACGTCGGCCGGGTAGCCACCTCTCTGAACCGCAACCGCGCAGATGGCGTCAATTACCCGGAAGCCGTGCGCGAGCTGTCGGCCGAGCACTTCCAGGCGCTGGGGCAGGATTATCTGGACCTCGCCGCCATGCACCGCACGGAACGGGCGCCGCGCTTCATCGACAAGATGCCGAACAACTTTCCCGCTGTCGGCTTCCTGCACCTGATCCTGCCGAATGCAAAGATCATCGACGCCCGGCGGCACCCGCTCGACTCCTGTGTGGGCTGCTTTCGACAGCTTTTTGCAAAAGGGCAGACGTTCACCTACGACCTGAGCGACATCGGCGAGTACTTCCTGGAATACCAGCGCATGATGGATCACTGGGACGAGGTGCTGCCCGGCCGCGTGCTGACGGTGCAGTACGAAGAGCTGGTGAACGACGTCGAGGTCCAGGTGCGGCGCCTCCTGGACTATTGCGAGCTGCCGTTCGAGGAGAGCTGCCTCAAATTCTACGAAACCGAACGGCCCGTAAGGACGGCGAGCTCCGAGCAGGTGCGCCAGCCGATCCACAACCGTTCGGTCGGCTTCTGGCGCAATTACGAGGACAAGCTCGAGGAACTGAAGGCGGTGCTGGAACCGGTGCTGCCGCGCTACGAACGGTACATGTAGGAGCCCGTCTCACGGCGACGCGCCTTTTCAACATCGTAACGCCCGTGGGACAGGCTCCTACAGCGATCAGAAATCGCCGTACGGCCAGACTTCGAGGCCGTGGATCGCGTTCCGGATGTCGTGCGACAGCGTCACCGTCAGGGTTGTCTTGACTCGCTGCAAATCGTGCAGCGCAATCGTGGAGGGCGAAGAGCCGGCGGCGATCACATCTTCATCGACTACGCACAGCCCGCGCGCGAACGCCTGCCGCGCAATGCGCGCATCTCCCGCTTCCCTGTGGGTCAGCGCACCTTCAGCGTAGCGCGGGACGCGGAATACGCGCTGCTTGTGCGGTGAGGCAAAGCGCACGACGTCCGCCTGGCTGTCGTTGAACAGAACGCCGTCCTGGTACGGCCGGGCGTTGTGCGTGCCGTCGGGCAAGGTCGCCACCAGCACGATCCTGCGGCCGTCGAACTTCAGCATCCCGCCTGTGCGAAGGCCGCTGACGTACAGTCCGCGCTCTGTCGCGTACACGCTATTGAGGTGCAACGCATTCGCGGGCGCGGGTCCATGCTCTCCTGCCGGATCGAACGGTACAGCGCGAAACGCGCCGTTCGCCTTGCCGATCGCGAGTCCCCAGCTAAAGCGATTCGCGTCCAGGTCGAATGCGAGCAGCGAGTCGAAGCCGGTGGACGTCAGGTAAAGCCGGCGCTTGTAGCGGCTGATTTCATGGCAGTGCTTCAGGTAGGGCGACCGGTACGATGCCACGCGGTTGAAATCGCGATCGTAGACGAACAACTCGTCGCTGGCCGCGATAAAGATGCGGTCGCCGTCAAACGCGATGCCGCGCAAGCCCCGGTCCCAACCGCGTCCCTGCCAGTCGATATCGGCGGTATTCCAATCGATCGTCTGCGCGACGCGTTCGCGCTCGAGATCCACCAGGAAAACGCCGCCGTGGCTTTCGCCCTGCTGGCTGCCGCGAACGACGGAGGTTGCGATCAAGACGGTCAAAACGTGCCAACTCGTTCTCAAAAAAGCAATAAATAGCAAGACTTCTGGAATTGCAATCCGCGTCGGGGCTAGAATGAGCCGCTTGAATCGCACTGGATCCGTTCGCGATCCCATCCCTTCATTCCACATTGTGGAATGCGCGAACGAATCCGCCAAAGGGGGACCCTGATGCCAAGCCAGGAAGCCACGCCAATCTTCAACCGCAGTGCGCTCGCTATCGCCGTTTCGGCAGCCTGCGGCGGGACGCAGGTTGCGCACGCGCAGAGCCCGCAGCTGGATGAAATCGTCGTCACCGCGACGAAACGCGAAGCCAGTCTGCAGGACGTGCCGCTGGCCGTTACCGCGTTCAGCGGAGAGGACATCGTTCGCCAGGGATTCGAGAGACTGGACGATTACGTGGGCAAGATCCCCGGGCTGGCGTTCAGCCGTCGAGAGCCCGGCGGCACGACAGTGCTGATGCGCGGCTGCACCGTTTCCGGGCTCTCGTTCGGCGGCACCTCGACCACCTCCATTTACCTGGACGAGCAGCCGATTACGGCAGCCGGACGCAATCCCGATGTGCGCCTGGTCGATATCGAGCGGGTGGAAGCGCTGAGCGGGCCGCAGGGTACGCTGTTCGGCGACGCATCCCAGTGCGGCTCGCTGCGTATCATCACGAACAAACCCGACACGACCGCGTTTTCGAGCTGGGTGGAAGCAGGCGTAAACCAGGTTGCGGACGGGGATACCGGGTATGACGTGAGCGGTATGGTCAATTTGCCGCTGGTAGAGGATCGTGTCGCGCTGCGCCTGGTCGGCTTCCTTGACGAAGAAGCCGGCTACGTCGACAACATCCTGGCGGAGAGCCCCGGTGGCACCTTCGATAATGCCGAGTTCGTCGAAGAGGACGTCAATTCGGCGACGAATACCGGCGGGCGCATCGCTCTGCGCACTCTCGTGAACGACAACTGGACGGTCGACGCCACCGCGATCTATCAGAAAAGAGAGCAGGACGGATTTGGCGACGTGGACCTCGCCCAGAACTTCTACGAAGGACGCAGCATCGGCGACCTGGAACAGGTCCGCTTCAACCGCGACAGATGGTCCGACGAGTGGTATCAGCTCGGCTTGAGTGCCGAAGGCAGCCTGGGTTTTGCCGACTTCGTGATCACGGGTGCCTACTTCGATCGCGAGACGATTTACGAAGCCGACGCTACCTCTTATCAATTCGGGTTCAATCTTCTGAACGCGGCTTTCCAGGCGTACTACGCCTATTACGACATTACGGTTTACGATTTCGGAGGTGATCCCCAGGGAGCGTTCGCCTTCAACAACGAGAACTCGGACCACTGGTCCATTGAGGCACGGCTCAGCACGCCGGCGGACTCGACCAGCCGCTGGAGCGGCATCGTCGGTCTTTTCCACAATCGCGAAGAAGGTCACACGCTGTTCTTCTCGGGCAATGCGGATTTCGACACGTCGCCTGCATTCACGTATCTGAATTACCTTGCTTCTTACTACGACCCCACGTTCCCGGTACCGGCGCCGGCTTCCGGAGGCAACTGGTTCACGGGCGTGTATGACGGAAGTTTCGAGCAGACTGCCGTCTTCGGCGAAGTCGGTTTCGAGGTGACCGATAATTTCAATATCACGGTGGGCGGGCGCTTCTTCGACATCCAGCTCGACCGCACGTTAAAGCAGGGAGCGCTGTTCCCGGTGGGCACCGAGCCGGACTGCGATGTCGATTTCTGTTTCGCCGACGCGGTCGGTACCGCCGACGAGACCGGTTTCGTGCCAAAGCTCACTTTGGACTTTCACCTGAACGACGACACCATGTTCTATGGCACGTATTCGGAAGGCTTCCGCCGTGGCGGCGCCAATGCCGCGCGCGCGACCTCGATCTTCGGACCGGGACAGCCGCTGCACTCGTTCGATTCGGATACGATGCAGAACTACGAACTCGGCCTCAAGGGAACCTGGGCGGACGGCAGTTTCCGCCTCAACGCCGTTCTTTATCACATGATCTGGGAGGGCATTCAGCTGCAGGCGGAAGATCCCGACCCGACCATCTTCACGAACGGGATTGTCAATTTTCCGGAAGCAGAACTCGACGGTGCGGAAGCTCAGTTCAGCTGGCTTCCGGCAACAGGCTGGAACGTCAGCGGGACACTCGGGTGGAACCGGGCGGAGATTTCGGAAGACGCGGTGATTTTCGGCGATACCGAGGAACCGACTACCGTTTCCGGCGGCACGCCTCTGCCGATCATGCCGGACTGGAAAGGCAGCCTGAGCGTCGAATACCGCTTCGCGCAGGAACTCCTGGGCGGCGAACCTTACGTCCGCGTCGATCATACCTACAACGGCGAGGCGACAAGCTCCCTCGAAGGCATTCAATCCATCGTGTTCGTCAACCCGGTGCGGACGCTTGATCCGTACAACATCACGGACTTGCGCGCCGGCATCGACGCGGACGGATGGAGCGGCGCGGTGTTCGTGACCAATGTCTTCGACGAACGCGCCGAACAGTTCTTCAACGATCGTTGGGCGCAGACGCGGTTATCGGTGAACCGCCCGCTGACATTCGGCGTCACCTACCGCAAATACTTCGAGTAGCGGCGCAGGCTTCATGGACATCGGCAAACCCATTCGTGAGCTGGGTCCCGTCGACGTGGAGGCGCTCTCACGCGCCATCCTGGAGCAGGATGAGGCCGCCTGGCATGAAGAACAGGTGCGCCAGGAATCCTACGAGGTCCACCGGCAAACCGAATCGATCGTGCTGGTCTTCACCGACGGGCAGGG
>DATABW010000030.1:0-4914 GCA_036259375.1 Woeseiaceae bacterium | reverse complement strand
GCGCGCGCAAAGCTCCAGTGCCTTCTTCGGCGCCAGCAGTTTCTTCGGGTCGGTGAAGTGGGTCAACTGGAGCCCGGGCAGGTACTCCATGGCGATGTACGCCAGGTGCTTGTCCTCGCCGGCATCGTACACTGTAATGATGTTGGGGTGCGTCAGGCGTCCGGCGGATTCCGCTTCACGAAAGAACCGCAGGCGCGCTTCCTCCAGCTCCTCGTCTTCGAATTCCTTTTCGATGGGAATGACCTTGAGCGCAACAGGGCGGTTGATGCGCGGATCACGGGCGAGGTAAACCGCGCCCATGGCGCCTCGACCGATCCGCTTCTCGATGACGTAGCGCCCGAGCCGATGCGGCACGCCACCGTTGCTGTCGGACAGCGAAAACTTTTTCTCTCGCTTTGGATTCTGCGTGCGTTTCATCCACTGGATGACGGCCTCGGCGCGTTCCGGTTTGGCCTGCTCTTCGAACGCGAGGGACAGCTTGTACATCACGGATGCGAGCGACTCCGTCGGTTCGCAACGCCTGAATTCGGCGAACGCGGGTTCCAGCCGTCCTGCCGCCAGGAAGTCCATGCCGCGCTTGAACGCGTGCACCGCGGCCTTCTTGCCGCTCGCCGCGAACCACCAGCACAAGATGGCCGCGCTGGCGAAGATGAAGGCCGGGCGGCCGAGATCCAGGCGGACGCGGCCGACCGCCAGCAGTAGCACTTCCACGAACACGAGCGCGAGTATGACCGCGGTCGCCAGCACGAGGACGTCCCGGCGGCTGCGCCCCGGCAGGAGCAACACGGCGCCGGCAGCAAGAAGCACCGGCGCCAGCCACTGCAGTGCCACGATCCAGATCGGCGCCGTAATCGCCTGGTCCTGTTCGATCCCGGCGAGCAACGCGGCGGTCACCTCCGAGCGCGTGACGTACTGGCCGGACGGCAGCGTCGCCGCGGCGGCAACGAGCGGCGGCTCTGCATCGAGGAACACCGTGCGGCCGGCGAGATACGCCGGAGGAAACTCTGCGTCCAGTACCTGGTGCCAGGACAGCCGCGGCAGCTCGGCATAACTGGAGAGATAGACCGCCGCATCCGCACCGGGTATCGGCGCATCGGCATCGGACGCAAAGCGCGGGTTCTGCAGGGCAATCGCCAGCGCCAGCGAAGGAAACATCACGCCGCTTTCGAACTGCCACAGCGACGATCGGCGCAAAATGCCGTCGCTGTCGGGTTGGAGCTTGAGGAAACCGCTCCAGGTTGCGACGCGATCCAACGGGTGACCGCGCGGCACGAACACCGGAGCGCCGCTCGACAGCGTGGCGGCCCAGCCGGGCAATTCCGCGCCCGGCTCAAGTGCCGGCGGATGCGGAATGACGATGCGTTCCACTTGCTGCGAGTTGAGAGCCTGTATCAGCGAGCCGTACACGGCCGGCAGCTCGTCGGACGCGACCTTGTTCGGGTCGATACTGATGATGACGCCGTTCGCGAGCGGCGCATTGTCGATGCTGGAGGCGATCTGGTCATAGAGGACCCGGTCTGCGGCGACGAACCAGCGCGCGCCCGGACCGTAAACGAGCAACAACAGGATGCTGACCAAACTGAGCACGACCAGGCGGTCCCGGCGTTCTTTTCGTTCTCTGTCCAATCGTGGAGCTCTCAAGCAACCTGTGGCGTGATCGCGCGCAGTATAGGAAATCAACAGGCTTTTTAGTGAGATAAGGTTGGCAATTTTCGCGCCGGGGCGGCCGTCCGGCGATGCTATGATTGGTCGCCGCAAACCGGATTCGAGATGCCGCGGCCGGCCATCCATGCCGGATAACCTGGGGATAACTGCATGGCGCGAGCCGAAAAATCAGCGTATGCCTGTCGCGCCTGCGGTGCGGTGAGCCTGAAATGGCAGGGGCAATGCCCCGAGTGCGACGCCTGGAATACGCTGGAGGAATCCGCTCCGGCGCGCGCGGCGCCGCGGCGGGGCGGGCGAGCCAAACCGGCGGAATTGGTCGAGCTTGCAAAGGAAACAGAACGACGGCACCCGACGGGTTTCGGCGAGTTCGACCGCGTGTTGGGTGGCGGACTGGTGCCGGGTTCCGTCGTGTTGCTGGGGGGCGATCCCGGCGTGGGCAAGTCGACGCTGTTGCAGCAGGTCGCGGCCACGCTGCCGGAGTCGTTGCACGTCTGTTATGCCACCGGCGAGGAGTCGCTGCGCCAGGTTGCGCAACGATCGCAGCGGCTCGGGCTTGCGAGCGCCGGCTCCAGCCTGCGCCTGCTTTCCGATACCGATCTCGACAACGTCCTGGAACAGGCGGTGGAGTGCAAGGCGCAAGCCGTTGTTATCGACTCGATACAAACGATGGCGACGCAGGACCTTCCGTCAGCGCCGGGCTCGGTGGCACAACTCCGCGAGTGTGTAGGGCGCATCGTGCGCTTCGCAAAGCAGCGCGAGGTGGCGTTTTTTCTCATCGGGCACGTCACCAAGGAAGGCGCAATCGCGGGACCACGCGTGGTGGAGCACATGGTCGACACGGTGCTCTACTTCGAAAGTGACCCGGGCAGCCGCTTCTCCATCGTGCGGGCGGTCAAGAACCGCTTCGGCGCGAGCAGCGAGCTCGGCGTATTCGCGATGACCGGCGAAGGTTTTCGTGAGGTAAAGAACCCCTCCGCGATTTTTTTGTCCGCGACGGCAGAGATGCGCTCCGGCAGCATCGTCTCGGTCGCGTGGGAAGGCAGCCGGCCGTTGCTCGTCGAAATACAGGCGCTCGTCGCCGAGGCGGTCGGCAACAACGTGAAGCGGCTGGCTCAGGGCGTCGACCAGAATCGCTTGTCGCTGCTGGTTGCGGTGCTGCACCGGCATGGCGGATTGTCGCTTGCGGGGGAAGACGTGTTCGTCAACGTCGTCGGCGGACTGCGCATTGCCGAAACGGCGGCGGATTTGCCGGTGGTGCTCGCGACGGTTTCCAGCTTCCGCGACCGGCCGTGTCGGGACAAGGTCATGAGCTTCGGGGAGCTCGGCCTCGCCGGCGAGGTGCGGCCGGTGCGCTTCGGCGCAGAGCGCATCGCCGAGGCGGCGAAACAGGGGTTCGACCATGCCATCGTGCCGCGGGCCAACGTGCCGAAGAAAGCGCCGGGCGGTTTGCGCGTGAGCGGAGTGTCGACACTGCAGGAAGCGCTCGCCGCGGCGTTCGATTAACTACGCAGGCACCTCGTCCTTCCCGGTTTGCCGGGTGTAGATGCGCGCCGTGCGAACGCGGTTTCCGTTCGTCTCCAGTATCTCGATCGGATAGCCGTCGATCTTAAGTCCCGTGCCCGACTCCGGAATCATTTCGAGATATTCCAGGATGAGGCCGTTGAGGGTCTTCGGACCGTCGGTCGGCAGCGTCCAGTTCATCACTCGGTTCATTTCCCGGATGTTGGCCGTGCCCCTGACGAGGAAGCTTTCGTCGCTTTCCCTGACGATGTCCTCTTCCTCCGCGGCCGGTGCCGTCGTGAACTCCCCGACGATTTCCTCGAGGATGTCCTCGAGCGTCACCAGTCCCTGGATGTCGCCGTATTCGTCCACGACCAGCGCAAACCGCTGGCGCGATTTCTGGAATTGCACGAGCTGTGTGCTGAGCGGGGTGCCTTCCGGCACGAAATACGGTTCCTCCAGCAGGGCCTCCAAATCGACTTTGTCGCAGCCGGTATCGACGGTGCGATTCGCGAGCCGCTTCAGGTGCAGGATGCCCGTCACGTTGTCGATGCTGTCGCGATACACCGGCAGGCGCGTGTGCTCACTTCCGCGGATCACCTCGGCTATCGTCTGCAGGTCGTCGTCCAGATCGATACCGATAATCTCGTTGTGCGGCACCATCACGTCGTCGACGGTCACCTTCTCCAGGTCCAGGATGCTGAGCAGCATCCGCCGGAACTTTCGGGAAATCCGCGCGCCGGCCTCGAACACGACGGTCCGCAGTTCCTCGCGGCTCAATGCATTGCTTTCGGTTTCCTGGTGATCGATGCCGAGCAGCCGCAGCACGCCGTTGGATGCCGCATTGATCAGCCAGATGGCCGGGTGAAGGACTTTGAGCAGCGCATAATAGATGTGGGCGGCGAAAAAACCGTAGCCTTCCGGCCGCAGAGCGCCCAGCGTCTTCGGGGCGGTCTCGGAGAAAATGAGGACCACCAGCGTCAGCAGGAAGGTGCCGACCGCGACGGCCGGCTCCCCGCCGAGTTCGAGCGCAATGATCGCAACCAGGGACGCCGCCGAGAAGTTGACCAGGTTGTTTCCGAGGAGAATCAAACCGATCAGCCGGTCCGGACGCTGCAGCAGGTCCTCCGCGAGGCGGGCGCCGCGATGGCCGGTGCGGGCCTTGTGACGCAGGCGGTATCGGTTGAGGCTCATCAAGGCGGTTTCGGAGCCGGAAAAGAACGCCGACAGGAGGAGCAGGACGACCAGCAGCCCGAAGAGAGCCGCCAGTGGAATGTGGTCGCTCAAAGAATGAGCACCTCTTCAGAATCCGATTTCAGGGCCTGGTAAACGGGCCCTCGCGACCCAAGTTCAACAAGACGCCGTAGCCGTGTCAAGAAAGAGTCACCCACCGCCGCTCGGTCAGCCCCAGCTGCGCCCGAGCATCTGCTCCAGCACGAACCGGCTCCCGAAGTATGCGAGACCCAACACGGCGAAGCCCCACAGGTAGAGGAACACGGCACGGCGGCCGCGCCAGCCGGCGAACCAGCGCCCGCCTAGCAATACCCCGAACAGCACGAGTGCGAGCAGCGACAACGACGTTTTGTGGACGAGGTGCTGCGCGAACAGGTTGTTGACGAACAAAAAACCGGAAAACACCGCCAGCAGCAGGGTCAGGAACCCGGCGGCAGCGATGCCGTACAGCAGCTTTTCCGTCATCTCCAGCGGCGCAAACAGCTGGTTGACCGGCGAGAGCTGCGCGGCATGCAG
>DATABW010000029.1:0-4534 GCA_036259375.1 Woeseiaceae bacterium | reverse complement strand
GCGCCAACTGGCGAGCACTGGGACGCCGGCGGCCGGCGTCAGCTCGCGATACAGCTTGACCAGGGCGAAGACGCGCTCAACCGACTCGCCAATGCGCGGGTTGAGAAACAAAAGGATGCGCGTGAAAGCGTCCGGAGCGATATCGAGCATTCTGGCCGCGACCGCGAGCGGCTCGCCGGAGTCGTCCTGAACGATTCGAAATGCGACTCGGCTCGAAATGCCAAGCGACAGGCGTAGCTCGCGCGCGAATTCGTGCGGATCGCGTGCGAGCGCGGCACGCTCCAGCCGCTCCCTTGCTCCCGGCCGAACCAACAGATCGAAAGTCGGCTCGCGCCCGGTGACTGGCGAATTCAAGCGTTTCAGCAGGGCAGCACGCCCTGCTCGGTCAGCGCGAAGGAAATCATCCCCTAGACCGCCAGCAGAGATCGGCCACTCGTGCACCGGCGACGCAACAATCTCCTCGGCCGCGATTACGGGAATAGAATGGTCGGACGGCTCCGCAAGGGGCGCAGTGGCGACCTCGATATCCGCGTTCGCAATAGAGGTGGGCGGGCTGATGCAGGCTGCGACCTCGGGCTTATCCTTCCTGAGCGCTTCGAGGATTGGAGCGGGCGTCTGCCGATAAGCCGCCAGCTTGCGCGCCACGGCGATCCGCGTTGCGACATCGGTGGCAGGGAGCAGCCTGAGCACCAGCTCGACATACTGCTGCTCTTCCTCCCGGGTGTGGCTCTTTTCCTGAACATAGAGGTCGGTCAGGACGCGCAAGAGCGGCCGACTGATATCGACGCCTTCTCGGTACGAGAGCCGCAAAAGTCCGTCGAGATTAGCAAACGGCTGCGGCATGTCGTACCCCGGCAGTGACCCGTTAGGCTTCTGCTTAATTTGCCGAGGTTACGTTGACGGAGCGTTAACCTTGTGCGCCGTTAATATTGTGGAACGCGGAGCGAGTCTGTCGCCACAGCATCAGCCTCTGCTCCGCCGTGAGAGGGGGCACCATGGGCACGGTGATCAGATTCCCCGATGAGAAGCGGATGGGCCGGACCAGCACGGCCGCTTCACCGTCGTCGGGTCCGGCTTCCGTCGTCATACTTCCTGTGGTCAGGATCGAACGGCAGGGGGACGAGCTCGCATGCGAGCTTGCCCCGCACGCCGGGCATCCAGGCCGGGGGCGGGGACGCCGGCCGGGTCGGCGCGCCTGACGGCTTTTTCCCTCGAGCGCGGCGTGTCGCGACCGCCCCCTTCCGCGTGCCGCCCCAACGGTCTGGGTCTCACCGTCGCCTTGATCGTCTCGCTGCTGCTTCTGGTCGGATGTTCCGGTGCTGGCGACTTCGGCCGGCCGCGCTATGCGGCCACCGTCACGTTGGCGGGCGAGGGCGATCCACTCCTTACCGGAAGCGTTACGCCCTCAGTGCTGCCGCTGACCGATGACGAGCGCCAGCTGCGGGCGCTCTCCGCCGGCATCCTCGGCGAACCGCATCGATCCTGGACGCCGGTGAACGGTTTCCGCAGCGATCCGGGTTCCTTGCTGGTGAATTCGGGGCCGAAGCCGGAGAGCTATGCGCATTATCTCGTGCATGGCCCTTTCCGCTCCTCCGCAGCCCGCTATTCAAAGCTCATCGATGACACGCGCAGCGACATCGTGCGGGCGGATCAGTTCTTTGCACTGGCCCGGAGGGTTGCTGATCTCGACGCCAAGCGCGAGGGCAGCCTCGCTCTCGCTGCGCCGTCCACTGCCGAACTGGTCAATGCGCGCCGCCGCATGCGCGAAAACATGATGCTGATGGCCGAGGTGCACAGGACCTTGCTGACTCAGGCCGCGCTTTATCGCTTTGCGCTGGAGCGGTTGGTCATTGCGGTTCCCTCGCCGATGGCGGTCGATGCCGAGCGAACGCGTTCGGAGCTCGAACGCCGGCTCGCGGCCATCCGAGTAATCGGGGGAGAGAGCGCAGCGCTCGCCTCGACCGCCGAGCCCAGCTAGGCTACTGCTCCGACGGGGTGCACTGCGCCGTACTAAGAATCCCGCGCACGATCGGCATCGCGCCCGGCTCCGGCGCGAGCGCTCGCAGCACCATCAGGCCGGTCGGTGTCGGCGATTCGACGATCAGACGATCGGCCGCCGTCACGTCCTCGTCCTCCGGTACCAGGCTGCGTTGCTCACTGGTCATCAGATCGAGTTCGATCATGCGGCCGCCGACCGAGCGATCATTGATGGCATAAAAGGCAATCGCACGTCGGGTGTAGAACGTCACGGAGGTGTAGGCCTGCGTCACCTGCGCCCGCACCTTCAGGGGACCACCTGAGAGATCGTAGCGGCATATGGCCGTAGCGAAGGCCGGATCCATGAACGGCAGCGCCGCACCGTCAGGCGAGGGCTGCGGCAGCAAAGCAACGCGATTAGTCTCGGTGAGAGGGAGCAGCCGCGCATAGGCGTCCCGCGTCGCTAGTTCAGGCAGCAGCAGCACCGTCGAAAGATGTACGATGCCGCCGAGAAATATCCCCGCCAGCAGCCAGCCCAGCCATCGAATCATGGGCATGCTCCGGCCGTAATGGACGGCATGGGGACGTCGCGACCGGTCAAGGTGGAAACACCGACCGGTGTGTCATAGATGCGAAGCGCCAGCAGGTAGCGTTCGACGCCGCTGGTCGGGAGCCAATTGCCGGGGCGCGCGCGAGCTGCCGCCGTGATGGTGAAGGTGCCGTCGTTGCGCCGCAGGATCTCACGGCTGGTGAAGCCGTAGCGGCCGACCGCGTTGCTGACCAGTTTCCCCTCCGCGTCGTAGAGCGTGAGCGTCCAATAACGTGCGGAAGGTGTCGTGCCGGCAATCGACACGTCGCAGCGTCCATCCAGAGCCCTGCCCGAGTCAGCATGCTGCGCAAAGAAGACGACGCCGTCGCCAAGCCCGAGCGGCAGCTCACCGGCGCGCGCGATGATCGCGCGGGCGAACGGGTCGATGTCGGAGGTGCCCGTCCTCGGCCACGCGGTCCATGCGCCGATCGTAGTGCCGCCAAGGCTCGCGCCACGCGTGGTTATGAGCCACGTCGTTCCCAGCCCGAGCGCGGCCGCGAAAGCCAGCGTGAAAAGAATTCCGAGCAGCAGCCGCACGGATCACCGAACGTCGGAACGCGTCTCCGCCGGCGGTGATGCGCTCGCCGTCGCGCGCTGGGACTCGTTGATCGCGGCCGAGCCCGGCGTCGTGGTTGCGGCGCGCATCGCCTCGTCCATGCGGCGCTCGACCCGCAGCAGGATATCCACGGCCCGCCGCGACAGCGTGCCCGGCCGTGTCGCCGCCTCTCCGTTCGACGGTTCCGAACCGGATGCGGCGACTTGTGGGGCGGCTGGTGTCGGCCCCGGCGCGACGCCGGGAATGTTCTTGATTTCAATGCCTTGGTGCGCGTAGCTCATAATCTGCCGCCAGGTCATGGCGGGCAGCGAGCCGCCGGTCATGTCGTTGGTCGAGCTGTAGTCATCATTGCCGAACCAGACGCCGCACACATAATTGCCGGTGTAGCCGACGAACCAAGCGTCGCGATAGCCGTTGGTGGTGCCGGTCTTGCCTGCGGCCTTAACGCCTTCGAGTATTGCGCGGCGGCCGGTGCCTTCCTCCACCGCCTTGTTCAGGATCATGTTCATGTCCAAGGCGACCTTCGGGCTCAGCACCTGCTCGGGCTTAGCGCCGTCACGCTCGACGGTCCACACCAATTCGCCAGCGGTGTTGCGCACTTCCAGGATTGCGTGCGCCGCCGCCGCCTTGCCGCCGCTCGCAAAGGTCGTGTAGGCGGCGGTGTGGTCGATGACGGTGACTTCAGCCGCCCCGATCGGCAGCGACGAGGAATCCGTGAGCGGATGCCGCAGGCCCATCTTTTTGGCGATGTCGATGATCTTGGCCCGGCCCCGCTTGGCGTTGCCATTCCCCAGCAGCAGCGAAAGCCGCACCGGGATGGTGTTGATCGAGCGCACGAGCGCCGACGTGAGCGTGACCGCGCCCGCGAATGAGCGGCCGTAATTCTGCGGGCACCAGCCGGTATCGAAACATATCGGCTCGTCACGCACGATGGAGGTTGGCTTGAAGCCGTTTTCAAATGCGGCTGCATAGACGTACGGTTTGAACGAGGAGCCGGGCTGGCGCAGCGCGTCGGTCGCCCGGTTGAATTGACTCGCGCCGTAGTCGCGGCCGCCGACCATTGCGCGCACGGTGCCATCGATATCCATGATAACCGCAGCGGCCTGGCTCGCTTTGTATTGGCGGCCATGCTGGCGCAGCGAAGTCTCGATGGCGTTCTCGGCCTCGCGTTGGAGGTTAACGTCAAGTCCAGTTCGCACCACGAAGACGCGCTCGGCCAGCAGCTTGGGCTGCGCATCGACCAGTCTCTTCACTTCCTCAAAGGCCCAGTCGAGGTAGTAATTGGGAGAACGCTCGTCGCGGCGATCGACGGCCGTGGCGGGATGGCGCCGGGCGCCGAAGACCTGACCTTCAGTCATGAATCCCGACTCGACTAGATTGTCGAGCACGATCGAGGCGCGCGCGCGCGCCTC
>DATABW010000028.1:0-2414 GCA_036259375.1 Woeseiaceae bacterium | reverse complement strand
GAACGAGCTAGGGCTGGCGGAGTGAGCGTGAGCCTGGTGAGCCTCCGCACAAGTCTGGCCGAAAAGACGCCGCCCATGACTTGTGCAGAGGCTCCCTAGCTTCCTTTGCCGATCACGCCCAGGAACTCTGCACGAGTGCGGGCGTCGTTGCGGAATGCCCCCAGCATCTGGCTCGTGACCATGGATACTCCGGCCTTGTGTATTCCCCGTGTGGTCATGCACTGGTGCACGGCATCGACAACGACGCCCACGCCCTTGGGTTTCAGCACGCCCTGGATGCATTGCGCAATCTGCGCTGTCAGCTTTTCCTGAACCTGGAAGCGCCGCGCGAACGCGTCGACCACGCGTGCCAGCTTGCTGATGCCGACGATCTTGTTGTTCGGCAGGTAGCCCACGTGCGCCGTGCCGATGATCGGCGCCATATGGTGTTCGCAATGGGATTCGAACGTGATGTCGCGCAGCACGATCATCTCGTCATAGCCTTCGACTTCCTCGAAGGTCCTTTCCAGGAAGCCGACCGGATCGCTCTGATAACCGCTGAACCAGTCTTCGTAAGCCAGCGCGACACGACGCGGCGTATCGACCAGCCCTTCGCGCGTGGGGTCCTCGCCCGCCCACTCGAGCAACGTCACGACAGCGGCTTCCGCCTCCTCGCGGCTGGGCTTCTCGGGCGCAGTCATCAGCGCGCGGGAGCGACGCAGGATACGCCGGTGCCGCCGATCCCGCAGTAACCGCCGGGATTCTTGGCGAGGTACTGCTGGTGGTAATCCTCGGCGTAGTAGAACACCGGCGCCGGGCGGATCTCGGTGGTGATGGCGCCCAGGCCGGCTTGCGACAGGCGCTCCTGGTAGGTCGCCAGTGACTCGCGTGCCGCGCGGTCCTGGTCCTCGCCCACGGTGAAGATTACGGATCGGTACTGCGTACCCAGGTCGTTGCCCTGCCGCATGCCCTGCGTGGGATCGTGACTTTCCCAGAAAATTGCCAGCAGCGACGCATAGCTCAGCTGCGCCGGGTCGAATACCACCAGTACCGCTTCCGCGTGGCCGGTGAGGCCGCTGCAGACCTCCCGGTACTCGGGATTCGGTGTGCTGCCGCCCGCGTACCCCGAGGCCGTCGTGTAGACGCCCGGCGTTTCCCAGAACAACCGCTCCGCGCCCCAGAAGCAGCCCATGCCGAACATCGCTCGTTGCAGCCCCTCCGGGAACGGCGGCTTGAGCGGGTGTCCGGTCACGAAGTGCTTCTCCGGCACCGGCATGGCCGTCGTTCTTCCCGGCAGGGCCTCGCCCTCGGAAGGGAGCCGGGTCTTTTCCTGGCGAGCAAGCATGGGCGGAATATGGCGATTCGTACGGAAATTGCAAGCCTGGCAATCAGGGAGCCCGGTAGCGGGCACCCCGGCGAGGACGGTCGACGATGCCCTGCGCGGTGATAAAGCGCACCGGAATCGACTGGGTCCGGCCCCATTCTGCCGCCCGATAGACGGCGAAGTGCAGGTGCGGTGTGGTCGTGTGCCCGGTGTTACCGGAGAGCCCTATTGGCTGGCCCGCCACGACCCGCTCGCCCGGCTCTACCAGCGAGCCGTCCTGCTGCAGGTGGTAGTACTCCCCGGTGGTGAGGTCGTCGTGGAGGATCACGATGTAGTTGGCGTAATCGCCGCAGCCGTCTTCCCAGCATCCACGGGAGTGCGACTCCTCGATTCGCGCCACGACGCCGTCTCGCGCGGCGTGTACCGGCGTTCCCACGGCCATACGGAAATCGACGGCGAATTCCTCCAGCCCGGTATGGCTGAAGCGCGATCCGTAGCCCTGTAGGACCCGGTCGCTCCGGCCCTTTGCGTAGGGAAGGCGATAAACGTGGCGGTCGTCGTGCACGGCGTCGCGGCTGCCGATGGTCCAGTCGTACGCGATGCGGTACCGCCCTTGCCGATCCTCGTCCGTCGGCCACAGTACCAGGACGAGCCGCGATTCGTTCGGGAGGAGGGTCCCGGTGATCTCCGGATCTTTCGGCCGCAGGTCCCGTGTGCGGACCCGCAGCGTAAAGGTTATCGGCAGGTCCCTGAAATTCCGCGCCCGGAGCTCGATGCTACCCGGCTCGCGTGCGGCATCGATGCAGATCCACTCGCCGGGGCAGCGTGCGTGCGAATTCTCCGCGACGAACACTGCAAGCACGAGCAGCCAGGCGACCGCCGGACGACCGCGATGCCGGAACAGGCCGTGCAAGAAGTTTCAGCCCGAGGCGGCGGCCGCGGCAGCCTGCTGCTTCACCTCTTCCAGGTCGGACTGCCGGTAGAAAAACTTGTGAGTGTAGGTGAGCCCGTCGGTGTCCACGGCTTCGCCGTCGACCAGTCGCGGCCGGTAAATCAGCGAACGCAGGTCGCTTTGCACGGCGCGCTGCATCTCTTCGAATGCCGCCGGTTC